>SRXB01000461.1 GCA_009724975.1 bacterium
CGTTGTACTCAAAGCGGTCTTTGTACTCCGCCAGCCGCGACTTCAGGAAGTTGATTCTCGTTATAAGGCTCAGCGCCTCCGTTTCGTTTCCGGCGAAGGCCCAGACGTTGCTGTCCAGATTCTCAAGGATGGTGTTGGCGCAAACCAGCGAGAGCGCCAAGGCGGCTTCGCGGTCGGGAGCTAGCTTGGTGTTTAGTGGCTTGGGGGTCGTCGTCGCCGTCTCCACGAAGTCCAAAACCGCCTCCGCCCTCGAAAGCTCTTCTCTAAGAAGCGCTCCGGCCTCGCTTTTGACAGTGGAGGAGGATATTTTGCGGTAGCTTTCTGAATCGCGCTTGGCGAACTCCATAAAAAGCGAGGAAAAACGGGTGAAGCGCGAGAGGTTTTCCCCGTTGGAACGCGCTATCTTGGCGAAGAGGGCCGAGCATGAGGCTAGGGTGACGAAGGCAAGCGCGCCTCCCGCAGGTGTAGCCATTGGCGAGGAGAGGGCTTCGGCGAAGCCATGTATCGTCATCTCCGAAAGATTCATTCCAATTCCACCTTAAAGATGCATTGCCCTTTTTAACGCTACTACTTTTTTGCGGTTATTCAACTTTGGCGTGTCCGGCCACCCGCAAAAAGCGATTTATCAAGCAATTTAAAATAATACCTGAATCCACGCCGGCGCGGTCGATTCTTGTAAGAAAATGGCGAATTGGTTAATATACCGGCGTTAATGATTTTTCGGCAGGCTTTCGCCTGACCCGCTTTTATCGATTTAAAAGAGCGCCGGTTCTCTTCCCGCTAGAGAAGATGGGGCTCCTTAAGGCCAAAAAGGTAAGAGATGACTAAACTTTCCGCCCCAAAGAAGGCTTTCCGGCTGGATTTCACGGAAGGCGAGAGCACTGATGGACAGTATCATCTGGTGGCGATGGAGGGAGAGGAGATTCTCCTTATGGCTTGCGGCGTTACCGGCCCTAAGGGTAGCGCCAGCGAAATATCCATGGAGGATATTCCGGCGGCAGAGGCCTGTCACAGCTGTTTCTCCGCCCTTTTGGCCTCCGGCGGCCATTTCGATGATGTCGGCGAGGGGTTTAGGGCGGTGATGCCGGAAAAGGCCCTTAAGCTTTGTTTCGACGACGGCGAAGAGGATTGTGAGCACCACATAGTCAGCATGGAGTCGGATGAGGACCTTGTCACGGTCTGCGGCGCGATGGGCCAGAAGGGAGACTCGGTTTATTCGCCCATTTCGGCCCTTTCGAAGGCGGATCTCTGCTCGGCCTGTTTCGGGGCTTTCGTGGTTGAGGAAACCGCCGAGCCCATCGCCACAGGCCAGATTCCCGACGCTCTGGA
>SRXB01000462.1 GCA_009724975.1 bacterium
CACGGCGCCCTGCAGGCCGGCGCCCTCACCACCACCTTCACCGCCAGCCAGGGTCTCCTGCTGATGATCCCGAACATGTTCAAGATCGCCGGCGAGCTTACCTCCACCGTCTTCCACGTCTCCGCCCGTGCCATCGCCGCCCAGGCGCTCTCCATCTTCGGGGACCACTCCGACGTCATGTCGTGCCGCTCCACCGGCTGGGCGTTCCTCTGCTCCAACAACGTCCAGGAGGTCATGGACTTCGCCCTCATCGCCCAGTCCTCCACCCTGCGCAGCCGCGTCCCCTTCCTCCACTACTTCGACGGCTTCCGGACCTCCCACGAAGTGCAGAAGGTCACCGAACTCACCTTCGACGAAATGGCCGCCATGATAGACGACAAACTCGTCGCCGAGCACAAGGCCCGGGGCTTGAGCCCCGACAAGCCGGTCATGCGTGGCACCGCCCAGAACCCGGACGTCTACTTCCAGGGTCGTGAAACCGTCAACCCCTACTACCCCGCCTGCGAGAAGATCGTCCAAGAAGAAATGGACAAATTCGGCAAGCTCACCGGCCGCAAATACAAACTCGTCGACTACGTCGGCGCCAAAGACGCCGAGCGGATCGTCGTCGTCATGGGCTCCGGCGCCGACGTCGTCCAGGAGACCGTCGAGAACCTCGTCAAGAAAGGGGAGAAAGTCGGCGTCGTCAAGATCCGCCTCTACCGCCCCTTCCCGAAAGACGGCTTCCTCAAGGCCCTCCCCAAAACCGTCAAGAAGATCGCCGTCCTCGACCGGACCAAAGAACCCGGCTCATTGGGTGAGCCGATCTACCTCGACGTGCGCACCGCCATCGGCGAAGGGATGAGTGAGGGCAAATTCAAAGTCGACGGCTACCCGGTCATCGTCGGCGGCCGCTACGGCCTCGGCTCCAAGGAATTCTCCCCCGCCATGGCCAAGGCCGTCCTCGACAACCTGAAGAGCGCCAAGCCCAAGAAGAACTTCGTCGTCGGCATCGAAGAAGACGTCACGGGCAGCAGCCTCAAAGTCGACTACAGCTACAAGAACCCCATGGAAGGGGTCTACCAGGCCATGTTCTACGGCCTCGGCTCCGACGGCACCGTCGGCGCCAACAAGAACTCCATCAAGATCATCGGCGAAGAGACCAACAACAACGCCCAGGCCTACTTCGTCTACGACTCCAAGAAGGCAGGGTCCATGACCACCTCCCACCTGCGCTTCGGCAAGAAACAGATCCGCGCCCCCTACCTCGTCCAGGAAGCCGACTTCGTCGCCTGCCACAACTTCTCCTTCCTCGAGAAGTACGACATGCTCGCCAAGGCAAAG
>SRXB01000463.1 GCA_009724975.1 bacterium
GCTGAATATCAAAACCGCTACCCCTTGATGCCCGATTACAAGAAGGGCGATGAGCAAATGGACAGGTTTTTGTTTACAGGCCCGCCTCGAAAGGAAGATATGATTTCAAACGAGGGGTTAAAGAAAAGGGCGGAAGTTGTTTTCGGCGAGACAAGAGGCCTTTACCCGCAGCTCGATACGCCCATAGGCAGTGTTTACAAACCGCGCACATGGAATGAAGACTCGATGAGGGCTTTGCAAAACGCGAGGCGGGCGGGAGTGCAGGTTTTTGAAAGAAATCCTAATGTCGTTCCCGCTAAGCCGAATTTCAACGACCCCTATGACAGGCAGGCGTGGAAACTTTCGGTGGACGCCGCCTCCACCGCACATGAGATAGGAGAATTGCCGAAGGGAGTCGAAAACTTCTTCATGAAACAAAAAGGCGCTGGCCCGCAGGTACCGCCTTGGAAAAACAGGGAGTTCTATTCTGGCTACGGGCCATTCATAAACGTTGGCGGCGGAGACGTACCGAAGGGCAGAAAAACCTATTTCGACCTTTACAGGGAAAAACGATGAAAAAGCGCCTGGCTTTGGCATTGGGAATTTGCGCGCTGGTTGTCTTCAGCTACTTAAGCAGCAGGGCCGCTGACGAGCGAAGAACGCTAAAGCGGGCGATAGAGGAAATAGTCACCGGCGATTTATTTTTCGACGACGGGAGCGACTTCTCCTATGGCGTTATAATGGAAACCCCCTATGAAGCCGCGGGCCTTCTGATCGATAACCTCCATACGGTGGATACGCTGTGGATTCTCAACAACAACGATAGGGAAAAGCCCAAAGAGACATGGAGGGTTATAAACAGCCTGTACGCCCTCGGAGTTATTACCGGCGGCAAGCGGTTCACCTCTTCCACCGATTACGTCTTCCCCGAGCCTACCTTTGTATATGTACCCTTTGGAGACAGCCCCGCCGAGTACCGTAAATTCTGGCTCACCAGAAAAGGCCGCGACAAAATGCCTTTTTACGCCGTGTGGCCGTCGCGGGGGTCAATCTACATAGCCCCCAAAGACGTGCAGGAGAAGGTTATACGCAAGTGGAAGGACTGGTACAAAAAGGAGGGTAAAACCTATAATTACCGCTTATTACGCGGAGATTTCGACTTCACTGACAAGGAGATTCTGGACTGAGCTTTGCCGCCCCGCAAATCTATTTTGAGCGCAATACCCAACCATCTCCTTTCGCCCCTCCCGACATTCTCCTATAAACCCCTTGTGTTCCACTCTTGAGACGCAGGGGGTTTTTCATGACAGGGATAATCAACCGCAAAGGGACGTTCTACT
>SRXB01000141.1 GCA_009724975.1 bacterium
ATCGACAAGCTTCTATCCCGTTTCAACGAACGCAGGCTCGGCCACGACAGAAGGCGCGAGGCCGAGTACCAGTACGCCATCGACGAGCTTCGCAGGGGCGACACCTGGCGCATGTTCCGCATAATGGGCGAGTTCGTCGACGGGTTCGAGAGACTTGCCGGCATGGAGGGGGCGGTAACGGTATTCGGAAGCGCCCGCACCTCCAAGCGTTCCAAATGGTATAAAAAAGCGCACGAAATGGGGCGAAAGCTCGCGGGGGCTGGTGTTCCGGTCCTCACCGGCGGCGGCCCGGGGATAATGGAGGCCGTCAACAAGGGCGCCTTCGAGGAGGGCGGCCTCTCGGTCGGCCTCAACATCGAGCTGCCCCACGAGCAGCACGCCAACCCCTACCTTACCCGCACCGTCACCTTCCGCTATTTTTTCATCCGCAAGGTGATGCTGGTGAAATATTCCTGCGCCTTCGTCTGTTTCCCCGGCGGCTTCGGCACGCTGGACGAGTTCTTCGAGGCCCTCACCCTCATCCAGACCCAGAAAATCGCCAAATTCCCGGTCATTCTGGTGGGGAAGAGGCACTGGAGCGGCCTTATCAAATGGATGCACGGCAATCTGGTTAACGAGGGGATGATTGATCCGGAGGATCTCTCGGCGATAACCGTTACCGAGGATATCGACGAGGCGGTAGAGATAATCAGGCGCGTCTCGTTGGCTAGCGATTGACTTTTGGAGCTGTGAAGATGGTTATTGGAAAGGGTTTCAAGGAAGAGGAGCTATCCGGACACGGGGTGCGCGAGATTCGCGGCCTTGCGCGGCAGGTGCGCGCCGACGTGCTCAAGATGGCCCAGGTCGCGGGCAAGACCCCGGTGGGCGGAGCCCTCTCGGTGGTGGAAACGCTGCTGACGGTGATCCTCGGCTCCGACATCGACCCTGCCGATCCGGCAAATCCCAAGCGCGACCGCATAGTCGTCTCCCATGAGAACGCGGTGATGGCCTACTATTCCGCGCTCGGCAGGCTTGATTTTTTCGACCTCGACGACGCCATAGGGCTTTACGGTAAAGCGGGCTCCATTTTCGAGGGCCGGCTCGACCGCGCCGTTCCGGGTGTGGAGTGGGGCGCGACCCAGGGCGGCCAAGGGATAGCCGTGGCCTGCGGCCTGGCGCTGGCCGCGAGGTGGAAAGGCAACAAGCCCAACGTTTTTGTCCTGATGAGCGACGAGGAGCAGCAGCGCGGCGAGATAGGCGAGGCGAGGCGCTTTGCCAAGAAGTACCGCCTAAACAACATTACAGCCATCATCGACGCCAACAACGCGCAGGTGGCGGGCAAGACCTCCGAGGTCATGCCCCAGAACATAAAGTATGAATACATAGCCGACGGGTGGGACGTCATAGAGATAAACGGCCACGACCCCGCCGAGCTTTACCAGGCGATACGCCGCGCCAGCCAGATCCAGTCCACGCCGGTGCTGGTCATCGCCAACACCACCGTGGGCGCGGGAGTCTCCTTCATGGAGAACCAGCTTGAGTTCATGAACCGCCCGCTTGGCGAAGAGGAGTTCAGCGAGGCGGTGCGTGAGCTTGGCGAATCGCCGGACCTCGCCGAGGCGCTGGACTACCGTACCGCCTTCGGCGATTTCGAGTTCGATTACCTTGTATCCGAGCAGGAGGAGGGCGATCTGGATGTGGGCGATCCCAAGACCTACCGCGCCGGAGATTCCCTCTCCAACATAGATGCGATGGGCGAGGCCCTTGCAAGCGTCGGCGATTCCACCGCGGCCACCGGCAGGGCGGCCCTCGCCGTCTTCGACTGCGCCCACGCGCCCAGAACCGGCCTTTTGCCCTTCGCCCAAAGGCATCACGAGCGCTTCTTGCAGTGCGGACTCTCCGGCAGGGCCGCCGTTACCGTCGCGTCCTCAATGAGCATCGAGGGAGTGAGCGCGCTGGTGACCGACTACGGCGTTTACGCCATCGGCGACGTCTTCGCGCAACTGAGAAACGCCGACCAGAACCGCTCCGGAGTAAAGATTGTCGCAACCCACCTGGGGGTTGACGCAGGCGCGGAGGGCAAGAGCCTCCACTGCATCGACTACATCGGCTCTGTCGCGAACCTCCCGGGCTTCAACCTTATCCTCCCCGCCGATCCCAACGAGACAGACAGGGCGCTCCGCTTCATGCTGAACGCACCCGGCAACTGGATAATGGGGGTAAATTCCACCCAGGCCCCAGTCATCCTCAACGGCGAGGGCGAGCCGGTCTTTGCGGGCGCCTACCAGTTCGAGTACGGCAAATCCATCTCGGTCCGCCCGGGCGAGGGCGGGGTAATCCTCTCCACCGGCCACATGCTTCCAAGAGCCCTTCGGCTTTGGGAGTTGCTGGAGGGCGAGGGGATGGCGCCGGAGCTCATCCACGTTCCCTGCCCCCTCGCGGTGGACAGGGAGGATGTAGAGGACGAGCCCTTGCTGCGCGCCCTTAGAAAAGGCCGCGTGATAATCCTTGAAGACCACATAAAGACGACGGGGCTCGGCGCGCGCATAGCCAACGTGGTCGCCAAGCGCGGCATATCGTGCAGGCTCCTTGGCCTTGGCCTCACCCGCTACTCCTTCAGCGGCGACCCGTCGGAACTTTTGCGCTTGGCTGGCCTTGAGCCGGAAAAGGTAGCCCCTCAGGCCAAGAAATTTCTCAAGAGGTGAGGGGGCGATGATTCCCGACAGGGGAAAGTGCCTTTCGCTGATGGCGGAGGAGACGATGCCCCGCCACATAATGGCCCACTCCGAAAAGGTGGCTAAAGTCGCCCTCGTCATCGGCTCGGCTCTAAGGGCGGCGGGTAAAGAGGTCGACCTGGCCCTTCTGGAAGCCGGAGCCCTTCTCCACGACATCAAAAAAATTGATTCCATAAACGGCGGCCCGAACCACGCCGTGGCGGGAGCGCGCTACGCCGAGGAAAAGGGGATGGGCGAGCTTGCGCCCCTCATAGAACGGCACGTCAATCTGGGGCTCTGGAACTCCGACGAGCCCGTAAATGAGGCCGAGATAATAAATTACGCCGACAAGCGGGTCCGCCACGATGAGATAGTTTCGCTGGACGAACGCTTTTTGGACCTGATGGAGCGCTACGGGATGAGCGAGGAGTCGCGGGCCAGGATAGCGGCGCTGCACCGGGACGCCATTTTGATGGAGAAGAAAATATTCGGCGGGCTGGCTATAGGGCCGGAGTCAATACGCGACTAACCGGCAGTCCGCGCGGCAAAATAAAAAAGGCTTTCCTTATCGGAAAGCCTTTTTTCTTATATGCAGCCTTAATTTTACTTTATGGCCTCGTTAATCGCCGCCTCAAGGTCCTGCTCGGTGGCGTTGCCCACGTGGGCGTAAGTCACTTTGCCGTTCTTGCCTACCATCACCACGCTCGGGGTTCCGGCGATTCCGTAGGCATCGGCTGTGATGTAGGATGTTCCCTCGATCTTCTCCCACAGCACGTCGAAGGCGTAGCCGTTCTTGGTCAGGAACTTGTCAACGGCCTTGCCGCGCTGCGGGCCGTCGAGGTTGACCGTCCAGACGTTGAACCCCTGCTCCTTGTATTTCTTCCCCAGCTTGTCCACCAACGGCAGCTCCTCCTGGCACGGGCCGCAAAATAGCGACCAGAAGACCAGGAGTATGGCTTTCTTGCCGAGCTGGTCCTGAAGGACCATGTCGTTCCCCTTAATATCCTTGAGGTTGAAGAGGATGGGGTCGGAGCCGACCTTGATGAGGTTCGCGGCGCCTTCGGCTGCGGTTACGGCGAACGCCGAAGAGCCTGCGAGGGCCAGAGCGGTCGCTAGAACGAGAATCTTGGCCATTTTCGTGAAAATCATTAAAGAAGGACTCCTCGAAAACAATTAAAGGCCAAGCTCTGGTGCCGGCCCCAAAAGGACTTATTTCCCGGTGGCTTTCTTGATCACTTCCTCTATCGCCTTTTCGTCCCCGGCCTTGAAGCCAACGTGATAGAAGATGATCTTTTTGTTTTTGTCCACGATTATGGTGGTTGGGAGGACCGTCACGTCGTAAAGGCTGGCGACCTTGCGCTTTTTGTCGAGGATTATGCGGTACTGGGGCGGGAAGTTCGGAAACTTCTGCTTTACGAAGTCCTGCACGCGTTTTGCGCCGAAGCTGTCGAGGTCGACGCCGACCGTGACCATGTCGTCCGGGTATTTTTTCTGGATTGCCGCCAGGTAAGGCATCTCCTCTACGCAGGAGACGCAGTAGATGGACCAGAAGTCAAGAAGTATGACTTTTTTGCCGAGGTATTCCGACAGGTTCAGCTCTCCTTCGTAAAGGAGCTGTTCGGTGAAGGTTGGCGATTCGGTGCCTATTTTCGGATTATTCTCGGCCGCCCTGGAGCCCGACGCGCCGAGGGTCAGGGCCAAGGCAAAGAGCAAGGGCATCAAAATTACGCGACGCACAGATCTCCTCCCAAAACAAGAAAGGCGGCGTTTTTCGGGAAAGTTTTCAAGGGTTACCGGCATTTCCAAGTTTTCTTGACTTTCCGTTTTGTTTTTTGCCGCCAAAATAATTGAAATTGACCTTTTCAGGGAAACGGCAGATATTTTGTACCACGCCAACATCAAAGTCAATCAAATCCGCAGTGTCATGTATCGGCATATTTTGGCGGTAACTTTATAGCCTCGGTGCTAATATAACCAAAAAAAATATTCTTGTCAGCGCAAGTTTTGGACTGGCCGGAGCATGGGTGGACGACTCTAAGGTTTTCGACATTGACGCCGAACTGGCGCTCAAGGCCCGCGGCGGCGACCGCAAGGCCTTCTCCGCCCTCGTGGAGAAGTACCAAAATCCCATTTACGGGTACGCCCTGCACTTTTTCCGCCAGCCGGATGTGGCCGAGGACATCGCCCAGGAAACCTTCCTTCGCGCCTACCGCTTTTTGGGCTCTTACGACGCCTCCCGCAAATTCGCCACCTGGCTTTACTCCATCGCCAGAAACCTCTGCATCGATTACCACAGGGACCGCGCCCGCCGCGACTCGGTTCCGATAGACCTTGTGCCGGAGGTCGAGCTGACTTCGCAGGATTTCGGACGCGACCCACTCTCCTCCCTTCAGACGAAGGAGGACCGAGAAAAGATACTCGACGCAATAAAAAGGCTGCCCGAAAAATACAAAACCCCCCTAATACTTTGCTACATAGAGGAGATGCCCTATCAGGAGATAGGCGACATTCTCGGAATTTCCCTGAACAACACCAAAATCCGAATCTTCCGGGCGAAGAAGATGCTTTTGGAGTACATGGGGATTGCGGAGCCGACAGATGAATAGGCCGATGACGTCATTTTGTCTCCTGCTGACAATCGCCGCCGCGGCGATTCTGGCGCAGGAGGCTTTTTCCTTCGGGCAAAGCCCGCCGCCCAGCCCATCCATCGACCAGAAAGACCCTCAATCGCTTTGGGTTTACCGCCAGTCGGTAGCCCTAGGGGTTCCCGAGTCGGAGCTGTCCATGCTGGTAGCCTCCTGTCGCGAGCAGGGCTACATCACCGCCGAAATACAGCGCATTGTCGGGCTGATAGCCAAGGCGAAGCTGGCGGGGCTCCCCCACGAGGATCTTCTGGCCAAGTTTCGGGAAGGGCTGGCCAAGAGGGCGGGGCCGGAGTCGGTGGACGAGGCTGTCTCGCGCAAGGCGCTGACCCTTAGGCGCTCAAAGGATCTGGTCGATTCCCTTCTCATCGAGGGGTGGAGCGCCACCGATTACAGCCTCGCCATAAAGATGGTGGCCGATTCGCTGGACGCGGGCTTTTCTTCCCAGAAGATAATTTCGGTTTTGAACGGCGATATCCAAAAGCCCGAAGGCATGCC
>SRXB01000464.1 GCA_009724975.1 bacterium
GACAGCGGCTTGATTACCAGTATCGACACAGTGCCGGTTATGGCGGAGGCGGGGACGGTATTGATGGTTATGTCGGCGCGCCCCTCCACTGTTGAGCTGAAACTTGCGGTGGCGCTGCCGCCAACGATCGCAAGCGTCGTCGGCGAGATGGTGCCTATGTTCGAGCTGAGGCTGATGTTGCCGTCAACCGGGTTGCCGTATTTATCCTTTATGGTTATGGAGATTACGCTGGAATCGGCGCCGTCGGGCGCTATCTGGCTCTTGCTGGCGGTGAAGGTCATCCCGTCGATGGCAAGGGGGGTAAAGCTGACCGATACCGCGCCGGTTTCGACGCTGCCCGCTTTCGCGGAGACGAATACCTTTCCGGCAAGGGTTGAGGTGAGCTTGGCGGTGTAGTGGCCGTCGCCTACGTTGGTGACACCGCCGATGACGCTGGTGGTGTTGTTGACGATAAAGCCGAAGTTGGCGTTGGAGCCTGTAATAATAAGGTCGGTCTTCGCCCTGCCGCCCACGGTTACGTAGGCGTCAAGCAAGACGCCCGCTCCCGCGTTGTCGCTGACGCTGGCGGTGGTCACATTGACGGAAAGGGTAACCTCTATCGCCCCGACGATGCCGCCGCTCGTGTCGTTTATCGGCGGGAAGGTGGAGCCGCCGCCCGAGGACTGCTGGCCGCACCCCGACAAGGGCAAGAGCCATGCGGCGAAAAGAAGCGCCGCCAAAAGCGTGTAGAGTTTCGCGCCAATCTTCTTAGTCATTGGAGCCTCCGGCATTTCTAGCGGAAGATGAACTCGCGTAGGTGTAGGAAACCGCGGCGCTGTCGGAAATCGTCATGGCGTTGCCAAGCTCGCCGCTCTTGTTTACTTCGCGGGCGGTTATTACCATGTTCAGCCGGTAGGAGTAGGGGAGCTTGAAGGCCTGCACGAACGCCACCACGACAGGGTCTGCGATTCCGCTTATTGTCAGGGTGGTGTCGCTGTTGGCCTTGACCAGCTGGTTGCCGGGCGCGCTTGCGCGGCGCTCCACGCCATCGACGAAATACTGGAATTCGATGTCCGTGACCATGAGGTCTATCGGATCCCCCGCCCCAGGGCGGGGGTAGTTGTGTACTATTATTTGCAGTTCGTCACCCGAAACGGAGGTGTCCGAAACGGTTATTACAGCCCCCTGGTTGGAGGTTATCTGCAAAACCGCCGCGGTTTCGTAGTCTTCAACCACGCCGCAGCCGAAGAGCATAAGCGCCGCCGACAGTATTCCCAGCATTTTCATTGCGCGACGAACTTTCATGGTTCTCTCGCTCCTTGTATTTCTCTTATCG
>SRXB01000465.1 GCA_009724975.1 bacterium
CAAAAAATAGCAGGCTGAAGGCCCATGCACAAAAAAGGCGGGGATTCCCGCCTTTTTCAGTCCGCATCGAAAATTTTCACGGCTTCGAAACCGGCAAGCCCCTTCTTTGCCAATCGTTCATCCCGCCGGTGTAGTTTTTCACCCAGGGATACCCCTCTTTTGAGAGAAAATTAGCCACCGCGCCACTTCTCGCCCCCGAGGCGCATACGACGACTATCTTTTTCTCTCTGGGAATTTTGCCAAGGTTCGCCGGAACATCCTTCATCTGTATTAGAGAGGCCCCCTTTATCACGCCGGACGACCACTCCCCGGGGGTGCGCACGTCAATAATCAAAAGGGCTTTGGGCTCGCTTTTCATGAGAGCCTGCATCTCCGCCGCATCAGTCCCGAGCGGGGCAGCCCCCGCGTTTGAAGCCAAAAATAGCATCGATGCCAACCCCCCAATCGCCAAAATTGTTTTTACCGCCAACTTCATCAAGTGAACCTCTTTCGGAGCAGTTTTTAATTTAACGTAGATGCCGCGCCAGCCTTCAAGGTTACGCTTCTTATCCTTGAACGCGGGCGGGCAAAATGGGTTATACTGTTTTTTTGAAAAAAAGCCAGAGGCATGAAATGACTGAGAATAAAGCGCACAAAGACGCTCTTGTTATAGCCGGACGTTCCTTTTCCTCCCGCCTTTTGGTCGGCACGGGCAAATTCGGCAGCCCCAAGGTGATGGCCAAGGCCCTAAAGGCCTCCGGCGCGTCCATCGTCACGGTGGCGCTTCGCCGCGTTGACCTAACAAGGCCCGACGAAGACATCCTCAACTTTATCGACACGGAAAAATACCTGCTTTTGCCGAACACTTCGGGGGCGCGCTCCGCCGAAGAAGCGGTTAGGCTAGCCCGCCTCGCCCGCGCATCCGGCATGCCGCCTTGGATTAAGCTGGAGGTCACTCCGGAGCCCCGCTACCTCCTTCCCGACCCGATTGAAACCCTGAAAGCCACCTCGATTCTGGTCAAAGAGGGCTTTATCGTCCTCCCCTACATCGGGGCAGACCCCGTTTTGGCTAAACACCTTGAGGAAGAGGGGGCGGCCACCGTTATGCCGCTGGGCTCTCCAATCGGCTCGAACCGAGGAATCCTCACCCGCGCCTCGATAGAGATAATCATCGAACAGGCAAAGGTTCCGGTGGTTGTCGACGCGGGGCTGGGCGCTCCTTCCCACGCCGCCGAGGCTATGGAGATGGGGGCCGACGCCGTTTTGGTGAACACCGCCATGGCGGTCGCCGACAACCCAGTGGCTATGGCGGCGGCCTTCAAGAAGGGGGTAGAGG
>SRXB01000466.1 GCA_009724975.1 bacterium
CCTTTACCACCCCGACCTCTCCGGCCACCTTCTGGAGGTTGCGAAAACTTGCGGCAAGGAGGTGGTCGCCACCGGCAGGAAGATACCGGGCGCGGTTTCGCCCTGCACCTGCTGTTCGCTGGGTAGAATAGCCCGGCTCGGCCCCTACGCCGAGCAATTCGGGACGCCGGAGTTTTCGGTCGTGCTGGGCGAGGACGGCAGGATAAAAAAGGTGGAGGTGCTGCGCGGCGCTCCTTGCGGGGCCACCTGGGAGGCGGCCAAGGCCGTGGAGGGGCTTTCCTGCGGCGAGGCCGAGACCAAAATCGGCCTTTTGACCCAGTTCAACTGCTTTGCGAAGGCAAACCCCAACGTCTTTTTGCAAAATCCGCTTCATATAGCCGGAGAGATACACTCCGCCGCGCTGACGCACGCCATCGAAAAGGCGCTTGAGGCGAAATAATCGCCCGCCACTTATTTTTTATCAGCCCTCTTTTGCTGTATCTCTATATAAACCACCGCGCTTTTCACCGTTGAGACCGGATCTTTTAGCACTCGCCCCTGAGAAGAACTTTCCCGCACGAAATTAGAGGACTTGCCCGAATAACCAAAGAGCCCGTCATCGGCCTTTTCAGCCGCACGCAACGTCTTGTCCAGCATGAAGGCGTATTCGGACTTCACCGCGTAGTTTACGTTCTGGGCCGTCTTTCCAGTACCCAAGGCATAGCCCAGAGTGCCGTAAGTGCTGGCGACCACCCCCACGACTTTGCCGCTTTTTTTGGAAACTAGCGGGCCGCCGGAGTTGCCGCCCTGAATGGGTACCGAAACCTGGTATTCGGCGATGTCGCCCTCCTGTCCGCTAAGGGAGCTTATCTCTCCCTCGGTGTACTTAGCCTCCCTCCCCTGCAGGCGGGGCGCGGGAAAGCCCACCGTGAAGACCTCGTCCCCCACCGCGCCTTCCCTTGAGTCCAAAACCAGGAACTCCGGGCTTTGGGCCGCGATTTTTACCAGCGCCAGATCGTTGGCCTTGGAGGAGGCTAGGACTTTGCCGGAATATTCCGAGCCGTCGGGTAGAAAGACCTTGATGCTCTTTGTCTTTTCAACCACGTGGTAGCAGGTAAGGATGAGGCCGTCTTCGTTGACGAAAAATCCTGTTCCCGACCCCTTGGCTTCAAGGGTCGAGAGCTCGTCGTAATCGCTCTCTCTCGGGTAAATTCTGGAATAGGTGCGCTTGTTGTTGCTGAAGACTCCGGAGACAAACTCTGCCCAGGAAATCTCAAGGGTGTTTCTGTCCTTGAGGTTAAAGGAGACTTTGTCCTCCATGATGTAGCCGGTGAA
>SRXB01000006.1 GCA_009724975.1 bacterium
CTATTGTCCCCCCAAGGTGTGGTAACGATAAAAAAGGGGTTACGCTTCAATGGCGTAACCCCTTGATTTTTAAATGGTGCCGAAGACTGGACTCGAACCAGCACGAGCGTGAACCCACTAGACCCTGAACCTAGCGCGTCTACCAATTCCGCCACTTCGGCACGAAGGGGTTCATATAGCATGGCTTCGGGAACAAAAGCAAGTCCGCTTTGCCGCAGGGGCCGCAAGGTTTATAATGCAAAAGGATGTGCGACTTTTCTAAGGAGCTTTCATGATTCCCTCACACGAGGCGCTGGTGGCATTTTTGGCCGACTCCGCTCCCTCGCCGATGTCGGCAACGGAACTTCGCTCACACTTTTCGGTTTCCGAGCGGGAGGCCGCCCAGTTTTTGGCCCTTCTCGACTCCCTCGCCGCAGACGGCAGGGCCGTTGAGATAAAGGGGGGGCGCTTCGCTCACCCGTCGCGCGTCGGGCTGGCCGTGGGAAGGCTCTCCTCCCATCCGGACGGCTACGGCTTCGTCTCCCAAAAAGAGGTTGGCGCGCCTGATATTTTTGTCGGCAAGCGGGAGATGATGGGGGCCTTTCACGGCGATCTGGTTATGGCGCGGGTGGAAAAAACAGGCCCCAAGCCCTCCGGGCGCGTAATTCGCATTCTTTCCCGAGGCGTTTCGCGCCTTATTGGAACTTTGCGCGTGCGGAAAAAGTACGCGGTGGCGGTGCCGCTGGACGAGCGTTTCGGCGAACCGGTCTATATCCATCTCGACGACCTCGGCGGGGCCGCCGACGGGCAACTGGTGCAGGTTGAGATATCCTCCTACGCCTCCGAGGGAGGGCCTCCGGAGGGGATAGTCGTGCATGTGCTGGGCTATCCGGGCAACGAGGACGCCGAGGCGGGCGCGATAGCGCTAAAACACAAGGTTCGCATCGAGTTTCCGCCAAGCGCCCTTGGCGAGGCCGATAAGCTCCCCAAAAACGTGGCCATGGCCGACATGGAAGGAAGGGAAGACCTCCGCGCGGTTCCATTCGTAACCATCGACGGGGAAAAGGCGAAGGATTTCGACGACGCTGTGCATGTGGAGCCCCTTTCAGGCGGCAATTACCTACTGCGCGTTGCCATCGCCGACGTCTCTCATTACGTGAAGTCCGGTTCTCCCATAGACTCGGAGGCTCTTTTACGCGGCACCTCCACCTATTTCCCCGACAGGGTTTTCCCAATGCTACCGGAGGCCCTTTCAAACAATCTTTGCAGCCTTGTGCCGAGACAAGACCGGCTGGCGATGGTCGCGGAGATCGAGTGCCTGAAGGATGGCCGACCTAAGTCCTCGCGATTTTACCCCGCCGTCATCCGTTCGGCTCACCGCCTCACCTACCACGAGGTGGCCGCGGTCCTGGACGATCCCGCTTCCGGCGAGGCCAAAAATTTACAAGATATGATTGGGGGCCTCTCGCTTATGTGGGAGCTGGCGGAAAAAATCCGCGCCAGAAGGAAAGAGCGCGGCTCCATCGACTTCGACCTTCCCGAGGCGGAGATAATCCTCGACCTGAAAGGGCGGCCCGAAGACATCGTGAGAAGCGAGCGAAACCGCGCCCACTATCTCATCGAGGAGTTCATGATAGCCGCCAACGAGGCGGTGGCTGAATATCTGGTCAGGAAATCAATTCCGGCTCCCTTTCGAATCCACGAAGAGCCAGACCCCGTCAAGGTAGAGGAGTTCAACCAGTTCATAAAGCATTTCGGCTACTTCCTGCGGCCAAAGGGAAAGCTTGCCCCCAAGGATTTCCAGCTTCTCGTCGAAAAGGCCGAAGGCAAACCCGAGGCAAGAATGCTTAACGGCATAATGCTGCGCACAATGAAAAAAGCGATGTACCACTACGAAAACCTGGGCCACTTCGGCCTCGCCTCCACCCATTACCTCCACTTCACCTCCCCCATACGACGCTATCCCGACCTCCTGGTCCACCGCATACTCAAAGCCTCTTTTTCAAGACGAGGAATTTCAAAGTCAAAAAAGGAGGAGCTTTTCAAGGAACTTTCCGAAGAGTGCCCGCGCCTTTCCGAACGCGAGCGGGCCTCCGAGGCGGCGGAGAGGGAGGCCGTTTCGTGGAAGAAATGCCAGTTCATGGCAGGCAAGACCGGCGAGCGCTTCAAGGGCTTTATCACCTCCGTCGCCCCTTTCGGCTTTTTCGTGGAGCTTTCGCAGTATTTCGTGGAGGGTCTGGTCCACGTCTCCAGCCTCAAGGACGATTTTTACCACTTCGACGAGGCACGCCAGCTCCTTATAGGTGAACGGTTCAGGAAAAGCTGGTCCATCGGCGACGAAATTGAGGTGATTGTAGAGAGGGTTGACGAAGGGCGGCGCCAGATAGACTTCGTCACCCAGCCGCCCGAAGAGCAAAAAGAAAAGGGCGACAAAAAAGAACGCGGGAAGAAGGAAAAAGAACCCCGCCAGAAAGCGGAGAAGGGTCGCGGGCGGCACAAGGGCAGGGGGAGGAGGGGCCGGTGAGGATAACGAGGCTGGCCCACACCTACATGCTGGCGGGAAGGCTTAGAGAGATACTGAAGGTCTTCGCCAAAAACGGCTTCTGGCAAATAGTGGAGGACCTGCGCCTTACCCGCTACGCCCCCGTCGCCAACCGCATACGGCAAACCCTCCATTATGAGGAGGAACTCACCGCGCCCGAGCGGCTTCGCATGGCTTTCGAAGAGCTTGGCCCCACCTTCGTCAAGCTGGGCCAGCTTCTGGCCTCGCGCCCCGACATAATAGGGGATAATTTCGCCGTCGAACTCTCGAAATTGCGCGAGGAAGCCTCCCCCTTCCCCTTCGAGCAGGTTGAGCTGATAATCCGCGAGGAGACGGGCAAAAGGTGGGATGAGATATTCGAAAAAATCGACGAAACCCCGCTGGCTGCGGCCTCGGTCGCGCAAGTGCACCGCGCGGCGCTGAAAGACGGGCGGAAGGTTGTAATAAAAATCCAGCGCCCCTCCATAACGAAACTCATAAGCCGCGACCTTGCCGTATTGCAGCTTTTGCTGGCGGCGGCGGAAAAATACATCGAGGAGGCGAAAGACCTCGGCCTCCACGTCATCCTCGACGAATTCTCTCGCTCCATAAAGCGCGAGCTCGACTTCATGCTCGAAGCCTCCAACTCCCAGCGCCTGAGGCGGGAAACTGCGGACGAGCCGGACATCGTCATACCCGAAGTCCACTGGGAATACACAACCGAGAAGATGATCGTCTTCGAGGAGGTAGAGGGGGTAGCCCCCACCGACCAAAAGGCGCTGGACGCCCTCGGCATCGACAGGAAAAAAACCGCCTCCGCCCTTGCCCGCGCCATCATGCGGCAAGTGCTGATGGACGGGGTCTTCCACGCCGACCTCCACTCCGGAAATATACGGATAACCCCTGAAGGAAAAATCGCCCTCCTCGACTTCGGCGCGGTGGGATATCTCAGCGAGGAGATGCGCGAATCCATCGGCAACCTGCTCTTCTCCATCCTCGCCCGCGACTACCAGGAAATGGTCAACGAATTCATGAAGGTCGGCTACTGCGACGGGATAATCGACGAACGGGGCTTCGAGCGCGACCTTCGGGAACTGACCGAGCCATACAGGGGCCGCCCCCTTGAAGCACTGCCCATAGGAAAAATATTGAGCGAGGGCATATCCATGAGCCGCCGCTACAAGGTTAGGGTGCCACCCGAGCTTGTGATGCTGGTGCGGACCCTTTTGGTGGCGGAAGAGGCGGTGAGCGCGATAAATCCGGATACGGTGGTTCTTGACGAGGCCCTTCCCTTCGCCAAAAAACTCCTCCTGAGGCGCCTCGACCCCAAGCGCCAGCTAAAACTGATGAAAAGGGCTGCGGGCGACTACGGCGAGATGGTCCGGAAACTCCCTTCCCAGCTTTCGCGCATCCTCCAGCGGGTCATAGACTCGCGCCTCTCGATAGATTTCGTCCACAAGGGCTACGAGCAGATGCTCTCGGAGATGGACAGGGTAACCAACCGCCTAAGCCTAAGCGTGATAATCGGCGCACTCATCGTCGGCAGCGCACTCATCTCGCACTCGGGCAGGGGGCCGCTTTTATGGGATTTTCCCGTCTTCGGCATCGTGGGCTTTCTCATGGCGGGGCTGATGGGTCTTTGGCTGGCGATAATGATATTGCGTTCGGGAAAACTTTAGCTTGCCGCCCATTGACACTCGGTATAAAAGGCCTTAGCTTAACAAACCTTTTTTAACATTCTCCGGAGCCTTTTCACTTGGCCTTTGAATTTCTTCCCCAGCAACTTTCCTCGCCAGGCGAGCGGTTCGACATAATAATCGTCACCGGCGACGCCTACGTCGACCACCCCTCCTTCGGGGCGGCGCTAATTGGCCGCTACCTTGAATCGCTGGGCTTTAGCGTAGGCATAATCGCCCAGCCCGCGTGGACGAGCGCCGAGGAATTCAAAAAACTGGGCAAGCCGAAGCTTTTTTTCGGCGTGACGGCCGGCAACGTCGACTCCATGGTGGCCAACTACACTCCCGACCGCCGCAGGCGCGAAAAGGATGAATACTCCCCGGGCGGCAAGCCCGACAAGCGCCCAGACCACGCCGCCCTCGTTTACGCCCAGCGCTGCAAGGAGGCCTTCCCCGACGTTCCGGTGGTGATGGGCGGCATCGAGGCGAGCCTTAGGCGATTTTCCCACTACGATTTCGTACAGCAAAAGGTTCGCGGCTCAATACTCGCCGACGCGAAGGCCGATTTTATCGTCTACGGCATGGGCGAGCGGGCGGTCAAGTCCATCGCCGAGGGCCTTAGGGCGGGCAAAAAACCAGACGAGCTTCGCTGGATAGCCGGAACGGCCTATCTGGCTCAAGAACCCCCTGCGGAAGAAGGCTGCGTCCTCCTGCCCTCCGCCGAAACTGTTTCGAGCGACACCGAGGCGTTTTTCGAGTTCCACGTAAAGCTCAAAAGCGCGCTAGACAACCCGCGCCCTCCGAAAATAGCCCAACAGAGCGGCGCGAAATGGGTGATTTCCAATCCCCCCTCGGATCCGCTCACCGGAAAAGAGCTTGACGCCCTCTACGAGCTGCCCTTCAGCCGCGCCTTCCCCCCACACTACGCCGAGCAGGGCGGCGTTCCCGCGCTGGAGCCCGTTAAATTCTCCGTGGTGACCCACCGCGGCTGCTACGGCGGCTGCTCTTTTTGCGCCATAACCGCGCACCAAGGCAAGGGGGTATCCTCAAGGTCCGCCGAAGGTGTGCAAGGCGAAATTTCACGCCTCGCCCAGCGGCCCGATTTCAAGGGGACGATACAGGACATCGGCGGCCCCACCGCCAACATGTACGGAACAAAATGCAAAACAGCCTCCGGCGAGGGGCGCACCGGCTGTTCAAGGCCAAGCTGCCTCTTCCCCGAGGTCTGCCCGCACCTTGAAACCTCCGGCGCTCCATATCTGAACCTCCTGCGCATGGCGCGCAGGGTTCAGGGGGTCAAACACGCCTTCATCGCCTCGGGCCTTCGCCACGACCTCCTCGTCCTCCCCCCCCAGCGCAGGCTTTTCAGGGAGATAGTGCAATACCACGTCGGCGGGCAAATGAAAGTCGCCCCCGAACACATCTCGGCCCGCACCCTGCGCTACATGAAAAAACCGCCCTTCCGCGTCTACGGCGAATTCCGCTCCCAGTTCGACCGGATCTCGCTCGAATGCGGCAAGGATATTTACGTCATCCCCTACCTTATCGCGGGCCATCCGGGAACAAACCTCGAAGACGCCCTCGACCTGGCCAAATTCGTCCGCAAAACCATAAGCCACGCCGAGCAGGTGCAGGTCTTCACCCCCACCCCCATGACCGACTCCACCTGCATGTTCGTCACGCGAAAAGACCCATCCACCGGCGAAACGATGTACGTTCCCTTTGGCGCCGAGGCAAAGATACAAAAAGCCCTTTTGCAGCTCACCGCGCCAAGGGCCCTTGAAAAAGTAGTGGGCTACTTCGCCCGAATGGGCAAATCGGGGCTGATAGAAGAGCTTATAAGGGGCCTTCGCCTGCCCCCTAAGCGCGACGAGGGGCAAAAACCCGCCCCCAAGTTCACCGGTGACAAAAAATTCGCGCCCAAGGGGAAATTTCCCCCAAAAAGCGCCTCCAAAGGCCCCTTTCCCCCGAAAAGAACGGCCCGTACCGACAGGAAACCATGAGCGAAGAGGCAAAAACCGAGCAAAAAGATGTGATTGTGCTTGGGGACGGCAGGACGGTCCACCTAATCGGCACCGCCCACGTCTCTCGCCAGTCGGTGGAAGAGGTGCGCCGCGCCATAGAGGAAGAAAAGCCCGACACCGTTTGCGTGGAGCTGGACGATCAGCGCCTTGAGGCCCTTAAAAACCCTAACATCTGGGAAAAACTTAACCTCGGCGCGGCTATAAGACAGGGCAAGGGGCCGTTTTTGATGGCGAACCTCGCCCTTAGCGTCTTTCAGCGCAAAATGGGGCAGAAAACGGGAGTCAAGCCGGGTGCAGAGCTTCTGGAGGCGGTACTTGCCGCTGAAAAAGAGGGGGCGCGGGTTTCGCTGGTTGACCGAAACATCCGCACCACGCTGCTACGAGTCTGGCGCAACACCGGCTTTTGGAAAAAGAACCTTCTCATCAGCTCGATTTTCGTCAGCGCCTTCGAAAAAAACGAACTCGACGAAGAAGCGCTCGAAAAAATAAAGGAAAAGGATGCCCTCTCGGCGATGATGGACGAGCTTGCCGAATATCTGCCGTCGGTCAAATCCATGCTCATCGACGAGCGCGACCTTTACATGGCCGCGAAGATTAAAAGATCCGAGGGGCAAAAAATCGTGGCTGTCGTCGGCGCGGGCCACGTGCCGGGAATAACGCGCATCCTTGGCGAGGAGGTGGACGACGAAACCCTTGCCAGACTCGATGAAATCCCCGAAAAATCCATTATTTCCAAGCTCATCCCCTGGCTGATACCGGCAACCATAGTCGCCATTTTCATAGCGGGCTTTTTCTTCGCCGATCCCGACAAGATAAAAGACGCTCTCTGGGCGCTGGTGCTTGGCCCAGGCGTTCTTTGCGCGCTAGGCACCATCCTCGCGTTCGGCCACCCGATTACGGTTGTTTCCGCTTTCCTCTGCGCCCCCATAACGGTTCTGCACCCGGCAATAGGCGCGGGTATGGTAACCGGCGTGGTCCAGGCCTACGTTGGCAAGCCAAAGGTGAAGGATCTGGAAAACCTCTGGGACGACCTCTCTTCCTGGCAAGGCTGGTGGAAAAACCGCGTCAGCCGGGTATTCCTCGTCTTCCTCTTCTCCTCCTGGGGGGCCGCGGCGGGTGCTTTCATCGCCTTTAAGTGGCTAAAAGACCTTCTTTAGAAAGAAAAAGGGCCGCTTTTGCGGCCCTTTTTTCATGCGCAAACCGTGAAGTTCTCCAAAAGCTTTTCCGCCGCCGTGTAGGGGTCTGTCTTCTTTTCCCGAAGCTCCCTTAAGAGTTTTTCATGGCTTTCCGTCCCCTCCAGGGCGGCCAAAATCTTCTCGTAGGCCTTTTGCTTCACAAGCTCGCGAAAGAAGTGGTCCTGACGCTCGGCGATTCGGCGCTCAAGGGCGCCGGTGGCCTTCATGTGGTCGCGGTGCGCCAAAAAGGCGTCCACAAGCTCCACTATCCCGATGCTTTGGGCCGCAACGGTCTTCAAAACCGGAGCAATCCAGGCGCCTGCGGGCCTTTCTCGCATCTCAAGCATGGTCATGAGCTGGCGCACTACGTCGTCGGCGCCAACCTTGTCGGCCTTGTTTACTATGAAGACGTCGCCGATCTCCAGAATGCCCGCCTTCATCGCCTGTATGTCGTCGCCCATGCCGGGCAGGCTCACGACTGCGGTGGTGTGGGCAAGGTCCACGATCTCGACCTCGTCCTGCCCGACCCCCACCGTCTCTATGAGCACCACGTCGTAGCCCATGGCGTCCAGCACCAGGGCTCCCTCGAACGTGGCCTTGGAAAGACCACCCAGATGGCCGCGCGTCGCCATGGAGCGAACAAAGACTCCCTCGTCCGAGGAGTGCTTTTGCATCCTTATCCGGTCGCCCAAAATTGCGCCGCCGGAAAAGGGGCTGGAAGGGTCTATCGCTATTACCCCTACCTTCATGCCGCGTGAGCGGAACTCGGATATTATCCTGTCGACTAGGGTTGATTTGCCTGCGCCCGGGGGGCCCGTTATGCCAAGGAGATACGCATTGCCGGTGTGGGGGTAGATGTGGCGCAGCTCTTCGATGCCCTCGGGTGTCCCCTCCTCCAGAAGGCGTATAAGCCTTGCTCCGGCCAGCTGGTCTCCCAAAAGGGCCTTTTGCGCATATTTCACTTTCTGGTTCCTTTCTTTCGCCTGCGCCGGTTCAGATAAAGGGCTCCCGCCTCGCATAAAATCATTATAAGAATCGCCGCGACTCCGGCGGGGTAGAGGAAGGTCATGGCCGAAGGCAAAAAGGTGGCTTCCCGCCCGAGCTGGAAGTGAAAGCCCTCGCCGTTTTGCTCCTTCTCGCCCGCGAGATGACACTTGTAACAGGACTGGCCGGTAAGGTTTTCCTCGCCGTGAGCCCCCTCGCCCTGGTGGCAGGAGAGGCATCTTGAGGGATCGTAGTTTTCGGACAAATCGCCCTTCGCATGGCCTTTTAGCCGCCACCGCACCGTCTCCACCCCGAAGTTGCCGGAGTCGTAGAGGTCCTGGTGGCAAGAGAGGCAAAGCTGGGAGATGCCAACGGGATTTACCGGTGAATCTGAATGGCTCTTCGCCGATACGTAGTGGGCGGTGTGGCAATCAATGCAGTAGGGCGCCGAGCTTTCGCCCATAGCCGCCGCCATGCCGTGGGCGGTCTTTTCCCAACCGGCTGCCTTATTCTGGTGGCAAGAGCGGCAGGCCCCCTCTTTTACCCCGAAATTTGGGTGCGAGCCCCCACCGCCGCCGATCGGGTGGCAATCCTCGCACCCCAGACCGGCAAGGGAGTGGACGGAAAGGCCGAACTTTTCGCCATCGACGTAGAGAGAGGGAGAAAAAGCGGAGGAGTCGCCGCCGCCGATTGATTCCTCACCGTGGCAATTTGAAAGGCATTTCGAATTTTCTCCGCCGAGCGACGCGGCCGGAAAGAGAAGGAATAAAAGGCAAAGGACTTTGAGCATAAGTTTTCTCCTCATGCCAGCCCCCTTTCCAGCGCCTCGGCCAAATCCAAAACCTCCGCGCTCTCCTCTTTTCCGGCGGCCTTAACCCCGTCGGAGAGCATGGCCAGACAAAACGGGCAGGCGGTGGCGATAACGGAAGCCTCCGTGGAAAGGGCCTCGGCGGCGCGCTCGTCCCCTGCCCGCCTTCCTTTCTCCTCAAGCCACATCCTCGCCCCGCCGCCTCCGCAGCAAAAGGTTCTTTTTTTGCGTCGATCCATTTCCGCAAGCGAAAGCCCCGCGCTTAGCGCCAGCTCTCTTGGCTCTGCGGATATTCCGGCGTGGCGGGCCAGATAGCAGGAATCGTGAACCGCCGCGACCCCCTTGAAAGACCCATTAGATTTCAGCCGCCCGCTTTTTAGAAGATCGGCAAGGAAGGCGCTGTGGTGGACCACCTCGAACTTTCCGCCGAAATCCGGATACTCGGTGGCTAGGGTTTTAAGGCAGTGGGGGCAGGCGGTGACAATTTTCTTTATTCCGAGGGCGGTCATTTTTTCGATGTTTTGGCGGGCGAACTCCTGAAAGAGGTATTCGTTGCCGCTTACCCTGGCGGGTTCGCCGCAGCATTTTTCCGCGTTTCCTAATATGGCGAAATTCACCCCCGCACTTTGCATCAGCCTCGCGAGGGAGGCCATCGCCCGCTGGTAGCGATCGTCAAAGGCTCCCGCGCATCCCACCCAAAGGAGAATTTCGGCTCCGCAGTCGGGAGAATCGAAGATTGGCGCGTCCACACCGCGTTTTGCAAGCCACTCGTCCCGCCCCGACCAGCCAAGGCCCCACGGATTGTAATTTTTTTCGAGGTTTTTGTTGAAGGTGATCAATTCGGCGGGCATTCGCCCTTCCATCAGCACCTCGTAGCGGCGCATGGAGACTATCTTTTCCACGTGGTTGACCGCCATGGGGCAGCTTTGGACGCAATTGAGGCAGGTTGTGCAGCTCCAGAGGGTCTCGGCCTCCATCTCCCCATCGCCGACTATTGCAACTCCGCCCTCGCTCTTGCCCGCCAAAATAGGCGCTGCGTCTTTTTTCAGGCGAAAAAGGAGGTCCTGTATGAATTTTCTGGGGCTGAGCGGCTTTCCGGTGACAAAGGCGGGGCAGGCTTCCTCGCATCTCCCGCAATTGACGCAGGCTTCGAGGTCCAAAAGCGCTTTTCTGGAAAATTTCTCTATGTGACCCGCGCCGAAGTATTCGCTTTCCTCGATCTCGGGGGTTGTCAGCTTGGCGGCGCGTCTGGGGGTGAGGACGATGTTGAGGCCGCCGAAAATTGCGTGGCCCATTTTGCACCAGGGAATCGCCGCGACGAAAAAGAGCGCCAAAAAGAGGTGGAGCCGTCGGGCGAATTGGGCTATGGCGGCGGAGGTTGCGGGCGAAAGCCCCTTTAGCGGCAACGAAAAAAGAAATCCCGCGGGAGCGAAATATCCATTTGCATCAGGCACTGCGGAGAGCCTTATGCCCTCGACCCAAAATCCTGTCAGGTATATGGCGAGGAGCAAGGTCAAAATCGCCCAGTCCTCGCCGCTGCTCCGGTTTTCGGCCTTTTTGTAGGCTTTTCTGGCCAGGGCGAGGCGCACAAGGCCATAAAACCCCAAAACACCAAGGGCGTCTAGCAAAAGGGAGAGGACCGAAGCTACGGGCCGCGCAACCGTAAAGGAAAATTGCGCCAAGGCGATAAAGAGGAGGGGCGTCAAAAAAGCGTAGAACGCGAAGAGGTGCCCTATTCCCTTTTCTCCTTCAAGAATTTTTTTGTGGGAAAAAATATCGGCCAGCGCGCCCTTGACGTCTATCGCCAGTTCGCCGCTACTCTCTTTTTCGCCTATCGATATACGCTTGAGACGCCGCCAGATGCCTCCCATGAAAAACGCGGCCGCCAAAAACAAAAGCGCGGCGTCTAATCCGTTGGCCATTTAATTGCTCCTCGGTATTTCAAAAGCAGGGGTGCGAATTTTATAGGTTTTTTAGTTTTTGCAATAAAACCGGCGCGGCGGCGGAAAAATCCGCCACAAGGCCGTAATCGGCTACGCTGAAAATCGGCGCTTCGGGATCCTTGTTGATCGCCGCTATGACCTTGGCGTCCTTTATACCGGCCGTATGCTGGATAGCGCCGGAGATTCCGAAGGCGAAATAGAGCTTTGGTGCGATATTTTTGCCGGTCTGCCCTATCTGCAGGTCGTTTTGGATGAAACCCTCGTCCACTGCGGCGCGAGAGCCGCCGATGGCCGCGCCCATGAGGTCGGCAATCTCCTCGGCAAGCTTTAGGCCCTCTTGGTTTTTTATCCCGCGCCCCAGGCCCACGACGCACTTCGACTCGCCCAGCGGCGGCCTCCCTGTCCGGTGCTCCCTGCGCTCCACGACTCTTGAGCCGAGAGAATCTCCCTTTAAGGTGAGCTCCTCGACCTCTGCGGCCCCCTCGCCAATTTCAGGGGGCTCGAAGGAGGTTTCTCTTAGTGTGACAAGCGCTGTGGGAGTATTAACCGCGACCTTGGCGATTGCGTTGCCCGCGTGGGCGTAGCGCAGAAAAAGTTCGCCCTCGAAGCCGCAGACATCGCTGACCATTCCTGAATCCATGAGAGCGGCCAGGCGAGGCATGAAGTCCCTGCCCTCGGAAGTGGCGGGGGCGATAACCGTCTTGTACCCGCCGTCGCGGATAAAAGGAAAAAGCGCGCTGGCCCACCTCTCGGCGACGCAATCGCCGCAGTCCGGAGCGGCGAATCTTTTTGCGCCGCTAACGGTTTTGAGCTTTTTAGCGGCCTCGCCGGAGTTTTTTCCCATCACCAGGATATGAAGCTCCGCCGAGGTTTTTTGGCAAAGGATTTTTGCCCCGCCGAGCGCGCAGAGCGACGGATGGTCGACCAGGCCGTTTTTTTCAATGGCAATCAGAAGAATCTTCATCGCGCACCCTAAAGCGCCCTGGCTTCGTCGCGAAGGAGCGCGAAAAGCTCCTCGACGCTTTGGACCATGCGCCCTGATTTCCTTCGAGGCGGCTCGCAAAGCGAAACTACCCTTGTCGCCGCCTCGAGCGAAATTCCCAACTCTTCAGCCGATAGTTCAGCTATCTCTTTTCTCTTCGCCTTCATTATGGCGGGAAGTGTGGCGTAGCGCGGCTGGTTAAGGCGCAGATCGGCGGTTATCACCGCAGGCAGTGGAACTTCTTTGACCTCTATTCCGCCGTCAACTTCTCGCTCGACCAGCGCAGAGCCTCCTCTCACCTCGATTTTACAGGCGCAGGAGCCTTGGGGAAGAGAAAGTAGCGCCGCCAGCATCTGCGCGGTCTGCGCGTTGTCGGTGTCCACCGACTGCTTGCCCGCCAGTATTAGGTCGGGCTTTTCCCTTTCACAAATTTTGGCGATGATTTTGGCGCACATAAGGCTGTCGGGCTCCGAGTGGCACTTGACAAGCACCGCCCGCTCCGCCCCGAGGGCCAAACCGGCCCGAAGCTGCTCTTTCGCCTCATCGGGACCGATGCAGACGAGGATGGCCTCGCCTCCCTCTTTTTCGATTATGCGAACGCCCTCTTCAACCGCGTATTCGTCGAAAGAATTTATTACGTAATTAAGCCCCGTGGTTTCTACACCGCTGCCATCGGGCTTTATTTTAACTCCGACCTCTGGATTAAGCACTCTTTTTAGTGTAATTAATATTTTCATAGCCACACCTGCGCGCCGGTTGTTATCTATAAAATTTTGCCCTTAAAATCCTCGAAAAAAACGATGTAAAAAATTCTTTAGTAATGACGTAGTGTTTTTAGGGCACGGTTTTCGGGCAAAATTTTTATTTTTAAACCCGCCCTTGACAAGCGGGCGTTTAATGAGCATTTTATACACAAATGATTTGGAGGAGTTCGGAACCGCAATTGCTCTTTGCCCCCCCGGAGAGCAGCGCCGGACTCCTCCTCTTAATTTAAAAGCCCGACTAAACAAGTCGGGCTTTTTTTGCTTTAGCCGAGCTTGCGCTCGTCAATGACCCGCTTGGCCTTGCCCTCGCTTCGGGCTATCGTCCCGCTGGGCACTATAGTCACCGGCACCGTTATTCCGATGACGTTGTGGATTCTGGATTCCAGCTTTTTGGCCACCCTGGCCATCGACTCCGCGCCGCCCGCGTAAACATCCGGCTTTGCCTCGACCTCCACGGCCAGGCGGTCCAGGTAGCCTTTTTTGGAAACGCGCAGAAGGTACTGAGGCTCAAGGGAGCCGATTTCCAATATCTGCGACTCGATCTGGCTGGGGAAGACGTTTACGCCGGAGATTATAACCATGTCGTCGGAGCGTCCAAGTATCTTGTCCATCACCACAAGCTTTCTGCCGCAGCCGCACTCAACCTCCCTGAGGCTGGTGATGTCTCGCGTGCGATAGCGAAGAAGGGGCATCGCCCTTCGCTGTATGGCGGTGAAGACCAGTTCGCCCTTTTCCCCGTAGGGAAGAGGCTCAAGGGTGTCGGGGTTTATTATTTCGGGGTAGATGTGGTCTTCGTTTATGTGGATGTTGTAGTGTTCGCACGAGAAGCCGACGCCCGGGCCCATCATTTCGGTGAGGCCGTAGGCTTCGTAGGCCTTTATCCCCATTCTGCGCTCAATGTCTTCCCGCATCTCCACGGTCCATGGCTCCGCGCCGAAGCAACCCGCGCGCAGAGGAAACGATTTCATGTCGATGCCGAGCTGCTCGGCCCTTTCTACTATGGTAAGGGCGTAGGTAGGGGTGCAAAAAAGGGCGTCGACTTTGAAATCCTGCATCAAAAGGAGCTGGCGCTCTGTCATGCCGGAGCCGGAGGGCACTATGCAGCATCCGAGGGTCTGCGCGCCGATGAGAAAGCCGAGGCCGCCGGTGAAAAGACCCATGCCGTAGGAGATCTGGACAACATCGTCGGGACGGACCGAGGCGGCCCAAAGGGCGCGAGCCATGCACTCGCCCCATTGGGATTCGTCTTCCTTTGTGTAGGGGCCGGTTATCGGCTTCCCAGTGGTGCCTGAGGAGGCGTGGACGCGGGCCAGGTCTTTCATCGGCACGGCGCACAGGCCGAAGGGGTAGTTGTCGCGAAGGTCGGTCTTCACGGTGAAGGGCAGGTGCTTTATGTCCTCCACCGATTTGATGTCTTCTGGCTTCAGCCCCTTGGCGTCGAGGGCATTGCGGTAAAAAGGCACTTTTTCATAAACCCAGCGAACCGTTTCGGCCAGCTTCCAGTTCTGGTATTTAACCATTTCGGCGCGGGGCATTGTTTCAAATTTTTCGTTCCAGAATTTCATTTTCATCCTCGGCGAAGGAAAATTTCGTGCAATAAAATTTGTTTATTACCAGATTTGCCGCTTATCGTCACGGCTAAAGAACTTTCGCGCGGAAAAGAAAAAGGCGGGACAAGCCCGCCTTTTATTTGGAAATTCAGTATCAAGGAATTCTAAAGCATAGGAGCTTTTAGAAAGTTCCGATTACATTTTGCCGACGATCATAAAGGCGATAACGAGGGCGTAAATGACCAGCGACTCGATAAGGGCGAGACCGATGATCATCGGGGTGACCAGCTTGCCGCTGGCGGCGGGGTTGCGGGCGATGCCTTCCAGAGCCGCGGCGAGACCACGGGACTGACCAAGCGCGCCGAAAGCGGCGGCGAGGGCGATGGCAAGGCTGGCGGCGAGGGCAATGACGCCCTTGGTCATGTCGGGGGCTGCGCCTTCGGCGGCGAAAGCCGGCATGGCCATGGCAACGACTGCCAGAGAGAACATGATGCGCTTCAACATAGTTTTCACCTCCTTACAAGTGGTTTTGACGTATCGGCGGACTATAGGATTTTCCGCCGGTTTAATGTTCGTGCGCGATGGCTCCCGAGAGGTAGACCATCGTCAAAAGGCAAAATACGAAGGGCTGCACTACCGAGACGAATACTCCCAATACCAAAGTAAACACCGGAACTCCTATCGCCGCAAGCGAGAAGAAGATTGCGCCGACTTTGTGGTCGCCGGTGATGTTGCCGGCAAGACGAAGGCCGAGGCTCAGGGGGCGGGCGATGTGGGAGATGAGCTCGATGGGGAACATCAGCCAGGCGAGCCACCAGAAGGGGCCCATGAAGTGCTTTATGTAGGCCAGCCCGTGTTCCTTGACGCCGTAGTAGTGGGTGGCGACAAATACGATGATGCCGAGGGCGAAGGTCGTGTTTACCGACTCGGTCGGGGGGAGGACGCCGGGGATGAGGCCCGAGAGGTTGGAGAAGAGTATGAAGAGGGCCAGGGCGCCGACGAGGTGTATGAAGCGGGGCCAGGCCTCGCCCATCGAGTCTTCCATTATTTTGGAGATGGCGGAGACGATGAGTTCCATGATGTTGCGCACGCTGAGGCGGGCGTCGGGAACAAGGTCTTCGTCCGACATCTGACCCGACTTTATCGAGCTTTTGGCGACAAGCGCCAGCACAATGAGTATTAGCGCGATCAAAAGCCCCGTCGAGACATGGTAGGCGCGCTCGACCGCCACATTCCCGCCGCCGCTTTCGGCGACCTGGGCGCCTTCTCGGCTCGGCTGCTCTTTTTGGCCGAATTCCGGGTATTTGATGGTCTCGATGTCTTTTAGCCCGGGGACCAGAGAGGTCCAGATGATGTCGCCGCCTGCGCTCATATTCTAATTTCCTCCGACAACCATTATTTTTTGTTTGCCAGTTTCCAGACAGTTTCGAGGACTATCGCAGGCACAATCTGCGAAAACCCTATGAGGAGGCCGCCTACGTCCAGATTGTATACAAGGACAAGCGCGCCCACCAAAAGCATCATCAGCGCGAATTTCAGCCAGTAGGTGGCTACATGAACTATGTTGCCGCCGCCCCTGCCGAAAACCGCCGTCATTACCGAGGCGATCACCCGAAAGCTCACCGCCATCAGGATTCCGCCAACTATCACCGCGAAGGCTATCGCGTCGTTCCAGAGGAACTTGACGACGAGGGTGACGATTATCACCAGCGCGATGTTGAAAAGCTCTATGCGGCGTATGTTTATCTCGCCGCCTATATCGGGGCCCTCGCCCTCGGTATCGTCGAAATTGAGGTCTTCGGGGGACAGTCCGCCCTCCGGTCCGCCTTCGGGCTCCAAAGAGGGGTTATTCTTTTGGTCCCTCTCGGTCATCGTCCCCATCCTTGGGCTTGGCCGCCTCGGAGGCCTCGTCGGCCTCTATTCGCTTTGCAAGCCTGTAAAGCGCCCTTCCCCCCGCCGCCGAACCGCAGATGAGCCAAAAAATCATCTGCCAGGGCTCGGTATGGAATTGCTGGTCGAGGTAAGCCCCTATGGCGAGGCCCACGACAACCGAAATTCCGGCTTCAAGCGCTCCGGCGCTGTATTTTGTCCAGCCTTTGGCCTCTTGTACGGGCTTACTCGGGATCAAGCCGCTTCTCTCCCTTAGCCGACAGCCAAAATAAAACGCCGCATCGCAAACCGAGCACTGTATAGCACGATGGGCGAAAGCTCGTCAAGAACGGGGTTTTAAAAAGGTTATAAAGTCGCCCAGACCTCGTCCGCGGCGGCTATGGTGCGATCAATGTCTTCGTCGGAGTGGGCCAGGCTCATGAACCCCGCCTCGAACTGGCTCGGCGCGAGGTTTACCCCCCTCTCAAGCATCCCCATGAAAAATTTTCCGAAGCGGGCGGTGTCGCTCTTTAGCGCGCTTTCGTAATCGAAGACCGGCCCGGGGGCGAAAAAGACCGTGGACATGGACCCGACGCGGGTGAAAGAGGCGGGAACGGGGTATTTGGCCGCGACCTTCTTCAATCCGGTTTCGAGGCGGACCGATTTTTTCTCTAATGCCTCATAAACGCCGGGCTTCATCAATTCCTTGAGGGTTACTATGCCCGCGCTCATTGCAAGCGGGTTGCCGGAAAGGGTTCCCGCCTGATAAACGGGGCCTACGGGCGAAACCTTCTGCATCAGTTCTTTTTTGCCGCCGTATGCGCCGACGGGGAGTCCGCCGCCGATTATCTTGCCCATCGTCGTCATGTCGGGAGTCACGCCGAAGCGCTCCTGTGCGCCGCCGAGGGCGAGGCGAAAGCCGCTCATGACCTCGTCGAAGATGAGGATTATCCCCTCGCGCTCAGTAATCTTCCTGAGCCCCTCCAGATATCCGGCCCCGGGCTCTATGCAACCCATGTTGCCGGGTACCGGCTCAAGGATTATGCAGGCTATCTCGCCCTTGTTCGCGGCGATTATCGCCTCTACCGCCTCAAGGCTGTTGTAGGGGACGGTGAGGGTGTTCTTTGAAACGTCCTTGGGAACGCCCGGGCTCGTCGGGACCCCGAAGGTGGTTAGCCCGCTTCCCGCCTTAACCAAAAAGGAATCCTCGTGGCCGTGGTAACATCCTTCGCACTTGACGATCTTGTCCCTGCCGGTGTAGCCCCTGGCCACGCGTATCGCGCTCATCGTAGCCTCGGTGCCGGAGTTGACCATGCGCACCATCTCGACGCTTGGCACGCACTTTATCACCAGCTCGGCCATCTCCACCTCAAGTTCAGTGGGAGCGCCGAAGGAAGCGCCGTTTTCCAGCGCCTTTACCGCCGCCTCGGTTATGGCGGGGTGGCAATGGCCCAGGATCATCGGCCCCCAAGAGCCGACATAATCAATGTATTCGTTGCCGTCGGCGTCGTAAATCTTAGACCCTCTGGCGCTTTTGATGAAGGGGGGGGTTCCGCCGACTGCCCTAAAGGCGCGCACGGGGCTGTTAACGCCGCCGGGGATGAGCTCCTGGGCTTTTCTGAAGAGTTCCGATGAGCGGGTGCGGTTCATTTGCAAGGCCTCCGGCCCGTTTTTTAAAAGCGGGACCAAATAAAATTCAAGTCGCTAGTCAGCCGCAACTTTCTAACATTTTAAACGCGAGGCTGGCAAGGCGATATAAAGACGCTATCGCTTGAAAGGGTGCGATTTTGCGTGGTATATTGCTAAATCGTGCATTTATCGGCCCTTGCGGGGCTTGGCGGGCAACTTAAGGCATTGAAAAAAATCACCCGCCGCCTTGATGGAGAAAAAATGAAAAGGCGAACCATAATCGCGGCTTCTGCCTTCGCCCTCGCCGCCTCAGCGGGCGCGCTGGCGGCGATAGGCTCCTACGGCGAACCCAAATTCGCCCGAAACGTCTTTGCGAGAATATTCACCGATCTAAATTTTCCGCCAAGCACCATGTCCATCAGCAAGATCGGCTCCGACAGCGCCAACAACATCTGGTTTTCCACCGAGGGCGGCGGCCTCGGCGCGGTCAAGCTCTCGGGCGACAACCTCGCCAAGCTCTCCGCGGGCTTTCCCATCAACAAGGCCAATTACTCGGCCAGCTTCAAGCTAAGCGACTACCTGAGCGCCGTGGTCTTCGCCAGATTCGGCAACGAAAACTACTTCTTCTTCTCCTCCGACGACACGGCGGGCAACGCAGGGCTGCAATGGGGACGCTTCACAGACCGCGTCGACCTCAAGGACCCCCTCTTTCTCGACGGGGTATCCGACGTTCTGGTCTACGACCTCGCGACCGACGGCTCCAAACACCTTTGGGCCGCCACGGAAAAAGGCGTTTACGACATAGACCTGGCCGCCGAGGAAATTCCCCAGGCCACCAAGGAAAG
>SRXB01000142.1 GCA_009724975.1 bacterium
CGTCAAACATGCGGCGCTTGACGAGGGTTGCGGGGCTTGCCACGATCCGCACGCCGGTTTCGGCAAAGGATTCTTGCGGGCGGAAATGAAGGGGCTTTGCAAGCAGTGCCACGGCGACAAGGCAGCCCAGGGCAAGGTCGTCCATCAGGCCCTAGACGAAGGCTGCAACGCGTGCCACAAGCCGCACGCATCCAAAAACAAAAAACTCCTCAACTCCCCGGTTGACGCACTTTGCAAGGATTGCCACTCGATTCCAGGCAAAGAGGGGGCGATACCGCACACGGGCCTGGCCGAGGGCTGCTCTTCTTGCCACAAACCGCACAGTTCGCCGAACAAAAAGCTCCTCACCAAGGATGCGGGCGCGCTCTGCCTTGATTGCCACTCCGACCCGAAAACGGCGGGCAAGGTCCACACAGCTATTGACGAGGGCTGCGGCGCCTGCCATAAGCCCCACGGCTCGGACCAGAAAAACCTCCTAACCGCCTCCGGCGACAAACTCTGCCTCGGTTGCCACAAAGATCCGGCGGCTGGCAAGAAGATGCGCCACGACGGGCTTGACGACGGGTGCTCGGGCTGCCACAAGCCCCACGCCTCCAAAGAAGAGCCCCTTTTGAAAAAACCGGTCAACGAGCTTTGCAAGGCCTGTCACGCAACCCACAAAAAGCACGTCCTTGAGGCGAAACACGCAAAAGCCTTCCCCGGCGGGAAATTTCCCGTTTCCGGAGCGGAGATGGCCTGCACCGGTTGCCATGCGCCGCACGCCTCGGATGAAAAACATCTTTATGCAAAGCCGGAAAAAGATCTTTGCAGTTCATGCCACTAGCCCGAAACATAGATGGGCGGCCCTCGGGCCGCCCATTTTCACGTAGCTTAAACTGAAAATGGGCTCCATCATCACCGGCCTTGAATCCATACAAAAGCGCATGGCGGGCTATGAGCGAAAGGTTTTGCCCCCGCTCGGCCTGACTCCCGCCGCCATAACCCTTCCCCTCGTTTTCAGTGAAAAAGAGTCCCTGGATGTTATCTTCACCCTACGCTCCCTTAGCGTGGAGCACCATAAGGGTGAAATCTCCTTCCCGGGCGGCAAAATCGAACCTTACGACAAGAGCGAGGTGGCTGCGGCGCTTCGCGAGACTTTCGAGGAGACCGGCATAGAGCCTGCCAACGCCACGGTACTGGGCCTTTTGGATGATCACATCTCAATTAGCGGTTTTCTCGTCACCCCCGTGGTTGTCTTCATATCCGGCGAGCGCTGCGGATTTTGCCCCGAGCCGGGCGAGGTCAGGGAAATATTTTCCGTTCCTCTCGCGCATCTGGCGGACAGGTCAAATTACATAAACCAAAATCACCGGACGAGAAGCGCCGATTTCCATGAATTTCACTACGGCGACAAGCGAATCTGGGGGCTAACCGCCTCTGTTTTGCACCGATTTTTGCAGATAGCGATTGACTTTTGACGGACTGCCGGAAATGACAGAAGATAAAAACACCCTTTTTGGCGAATTCGTGCTTCTTGACCAGCGGGCGAGAGCTCTTCTGGGCGAATTTTACGGCTGGCTAAAGTCGCAGGAAGGCACGGGACTCCCCGCCGAGGAGGCCAGCGCGCTCGCCCACCACGCAGACAGGTACCTGCGCGATTTTCTGGTGGACATCCTTGAGACTGAGCCGGAAAAATCATCCCTGGCGGCGGTTCGTTCATACCTAAGCAACTGGTATATAATAAATACCCTTGAACCGACATTCGCACAGATGGAGGAGATAGCGAAGGCGCTTTTGCTCTACCACAGGTGGGCGAATCTGAAGGGTCTTGTTGATATGGCCACTCTCGGCGAAGTCGAGAAGGCGCTTTTGGACAAAAAATTCTTCACGGGTAGACTTGAGTCTTTCTGGGAGCTGGACGAGAAGGGCATAACAGCATGGAGAGAGGTGGACGACTATCGAAGGCCGTCGCGGCTTCAGTGATTTTCGCCCTTTTCATTTGGGCGCCCGGCTGCTCTTCGTCCCGCTCGGAGGAGGAAGCTCTTTTCGAGCGAGTATGCGGCCTTTGCCATTCCACAGATAAGGTGATGGCAAAACACAAGAGCCGCGATGAGTGGCGGCGAACTGTAAACGCGATGGTTCAAAGCGGAGCGCGGGCAACCCCCGAGGAGGCCGAGCGCATAACCGAATTCCTTTACGCAAAATATCCTGAATGAAAAAGGCCGCCCAGTTGGGCGGCCTTTTTGCTTGCCTAATGTATCTCGTGCCCCCACTCGGCGAGGATTTGAACCATCAAATCCACCGCAGGGGCTATGGATTGCGCCACGTGGGGGGTGAGTTCGGTTCCAAGCCCTATCGTCACTCCCTCTATTCCCACCACCGTCATTCTTGCGGGCATTCTCTCCTGTAGCCGAAGTACCGCTATCAGGTCCTTGAGCCCCATCTGGTGGGGGGAGAGGCACTTGGCGAAGACTGTCTCTATCTCCTCGGCCTCCACCCGTATAACTTCCCCGGGTTTTTTGCCCCTCATCACGCAATCCACGATGAGGATGTTTTCATAACCTTCCATATATGCCAGAAGGTCGAGGCCCAGCGTGCCTCCGTCCATGACTTCGATGTCGCCGGGCAGGGTGCGGGTTTTCTTGAGAAGGTCCAGGGCAACCAGGCCCGCCGAATCGTCGGTCATCACCAGGTTGCCCAGACCTAACACCAAAGTACGTTTATTCCTCCAGGTTTGGGTCACCGTACTTTATTCCGTTGAACATGCTGCCGCTTGTGCCGTCGCGTTCGGCGACGTCCGAGATCCACATGGCGTATACGTGGAACATCGCAAAGGCGATGAAGACGTAGGTCATAAAGTAGTGGATGAGGCGGACGTAGCCGTTGCTCATGAAGCCGAAGACCCAGCCGGTGAGGCCGTAGGCGGTTCCGGCGACGTCATACTGCCCGAAGAGGGCGAAGCCGGAGATTATCTGGTAGGCCGCGCAAAAGAAGAGGCCCAGATACGCCATGAGCGCCATCGAGTTGTGACCGAGGCGGGGCGGCATGCGGGGAGTTATTAGAGTGTAGTACTTCAGGACCGCGACCAGATTTTCGCGGCCGCTGGCGTAGGTGAAGGGGACGAAGGTGCGAAGCCTTGCGTACTTGTTGCCGATGATGCCCCAGATTATGCGTCCGATGACGCCGATCATAAGGGCCCAGCCGCAAACGAAGTGCACAAGGCGCATCTTGCCCATGATGAAGGCTTCCGGCATCTCGGCGGAAGCCAGGAAGGGATAGTGTATGTATATCCCCGTGATGCAAAGAAGCGTAATCGCCAGGAAATTGACCCAGTGGATGACCCTTACCGGGAATTCCCAGACCTTGACGGCTTTCATGACGCTCATCGCGAACTCCTCCCGGTCCTAAAGGACCTTCACCTGGGTAAGTTCCTTGCCATCCTCGTCAAGGACGTGCACGGCGCAGGCCAGGCACGGGTCGTAGGAGTGAATGGTGCGCAGAATCTCGATCGGTTTTTCCGGGTCCGCGATGGGGGTGCCGACGAGGGCGGCCTCGTACGGGCCTCTCTGGCCTTTCGCGTCGCGGGGGCCGGCGTTCCAGGTGGAGGGGACGACGGCCTGGAAGTTGGCGATCTTGGTGTCCTTGATGTTGACCCAGTGGCTGAGGGTGCCGCGGGGCGCTTCGTGGAAGCCGACGCCGCGGGCCTCTTTGGGCCAGCTGGCGGGATCCCACTTTTCGCCCGCGTGGGTTTTGAGGTCGCCGGTTTTGATGTTGGCGGCGAGCATGTCGAGCCATTCAAGGTTTTTCTTGGCGCAGATGAGGGTTTCGATGCCGCGCGCTGCCGTTCTGCCAAGGGTGGAGAAGAGGGCGGCGGCGGGTACGCCGAGGTCGGAGAGGACGAGGTCGATGACGGCCTTGAAGTCCTTGTCGCCCTGGGCGTAGGCCACGAGGCAGCGGGCAAGGGGGCCGACTTCGGCGGGGCGGTCCTGGTAGCGGGGGGATTTGACCCAGGAGTACTTGTTGTCGGTGTCGAGGTATTCGTACTTGCCGTCGCCCGGGCTGGGGCCGGTGTAGTTCTCCTTGGTTTCGCCGACGAAGGGGTTGAGGCCCTTGGCGTCGCCGCCCGCGTAGGAGTACCAGGAGTGGGTTATGTATTCGGTGATGTCCTCGGCCTTTACGGGGTGGACGGTGGGGAAGGTGCCGACGGTGACGCGGCCGGGCTTGAGCCAGAGGGCCTTGTCGTTGTGCTTGGCCGCGGCGCGGGTCGGGTAGTCGCCGAAGGAGATGAAGTCGAACTGGCCGCCGCCGCCGCCGATTGCGCCCCAGTCCTTGTAGAAGGGGGCCACGGCGAGGAGGTCGGGGATGTAGACCTGCTCGACGAAGTTCTTGGCGTCCACCAGAAGCTTGCGGATGTAGGCTATCATGTCGGCGTTGACGGCGTTTTGGCTGTTGGGGTCAACGGGCATGGAGATGCCGCCCACGAGGAAAGACTGCGGGTGGGGGTTCTTGGAGCCGAGCATGGCGTGGATCTTGATGACTTCGCGCTGCCAGTCGAGGGCTTCGAGGTAGTGGGCGACCGCCATGAGGTTGGCCTCGGCGGGGAGTTTGTAGGCCTTGTGGCCCCAGTATGCGTTTGCGAAGGGCCCAAGCCTGCCGGTTCCGGCGAAGGCGGCGACGCGCTTCTGGATCGTTTCGAAGTAAGAGGCGCTTCCCTTGGCGTAGGGGCGGTTGCCGAGGACGCCGACGGCGTATTTCTTGGCGACGGCGTCGGCCAGGGCGGCGGTCTTGACGGGGTCGGCGGAGAGGGCCGAGACGATGTCAACCCAGTCAAGGGCGTGGAGGTGGTAGAAGTGGATGACGTGGTCCTGGACGACCTGGATGCCGATCATGATATTGCGGAGAAGCTCGGCGTTCAGGGGGACGGTGATGTCGAGGGCGTCTTCCACGGCGCGGACGGAGGCGATGGAGTGGACGGTGGTGCAGACGCCGCAGAAACGCTGGGTCCAGTACCACAGTTCGCGGGGGTCGCGGCCCTTCATTATCTCTTCGATGCCGCGCCACATGGTGCAGGCGCTCCAAGCGTCTTTTATCACGCCGTTTTCGACCACGGCCTCGATGCGAAGGTGGCCTTCGATTCGAGTCAGCGGATCAACAACTATCTTCTTATTGGCCATTGGGTTTTTCTCCTTCTATCTCAAGTCTTTGTGATCGCGGTTGATTAATGGCTGTCGCCGTCGGAGGCCTTGAGCTGGAGGCTCTTGGCGACACCGTGAACCGCGATGCCCGCGGCGGCGGCGGCCGTAAGGCCAAGGCCGATCTTCGTTGCGGTGACGTCCGCGCCGAAGCCGGGTACGTTGGGAACGCGATCGTAGAAGGGGCCCATGGTGTCCCAGAAGCCGGGTTCCGAGCAGCCGACGCAGCCGTGACCGGCCTGTACGGGCCAGCTCTGTCCGTCGTTCCAGCGGACGGTCGGGCAGTTGTGGAAGGTGCTCGGGCCCTTGCAGCCCATCTTGTAAAGGCACCAGCCCTGACGGTGACCCGCGTCGCCCCAGGCTTCCACATACTGGCCCTGGTCGAAGTGACCGCGACGTTCGCAGTTGTCGTGGATGCGCTTGCCGTAGGCGAAGAGCGGACGGCCATGCTTGTCGCAGGCGGGCAGTGCGCCGAAGGTGAGGTAGTGGACTACGGTGGCGGTGAGGTTGACGACGTTCATCGGGCAACCGGGGAGGTTGACGATGGGGACGTTGGAGATGATGTCGCGCACGCCCTTGGCGCCGGTGGGGTTGGGCGAGGCGGCGGCGATGCCGCCGTAGGAGGAGCAGGTGCC
>SRXB01000143.1 GCA_009724975.1 bacterium
TGCTTTTTCATCTTCAATCCCCCTTACTTTTCCAGGCTCGTGACGAAGTCGAGCGCCTTTGCGGGGTCTATGGGGCGCTCTTCTATCTTCTGGAGGGTGGCGTAGTCGGCTTTTGTCCCCACTTCCTCAAGGCGCTGGCGCTCTTCGGAGACGAGGCCGCGGCTTGCGCCGGAGGTGGCCACCGAGGAGGCCCTGCGGCGCGCTCCCTTGGAGAGGTCGTGCTCTTCGCCGGAAAATACGCTGCCGGTGTTAAGGGGCGGGGCGTCGGAGAGCATCATCGTAGATACCCAGCCGGAGAGTTCGGCCCTTTTGACCAGCGACCACTGCTGTTTGGCTTCCACCAGCGTCACCGCCTCGCCCCTGGGGACGCTTGCGACGACCTTGGAGCCGAAATCGGGGGCCTGATAGACCTTGGCCACCAGGCTTTTGACGTAAAGGGGCTTTTCAGCCGCGAAAGCGCCGGAGGCGGGGCTAAAAAACACTAGAGCACAAGCCGCTAGAACTAACTTTTTCACCTTCAAAACCTCCCCGCCGCCCTTGCGGCAAAAAAGTCTTTATTTCGTCGTCATTCCAAGGACGCCGTCCCAGTTATCGCCCGGATCGTTTTGCCTGTAATACTCAATTCGCTCCGTCATTAAACGAGTGTACACGCTTTGCCCGAGAGTGGAATACATCTTTATCGCCCCATCCCAATTCTTTTGAAGGTAAAGGGAGAAGGCCTCCTCCATGAGGAGCGCCTTTTCGCGGGCCGCCGAAAGCTCATCGGGCGAGGGGTTTATATCCACCAGCGGGGCGTACATCCTCACCGGCTCCTGCTTTCCCTTCACGCGCACGACGTCGAGCACGCCGCAGGGTATTTCGCCTTCAAGGGCCCGAAAGGTGAACTCGGTTATTATTAGAGGGCAGCCGTAGCCCTTGGTCAGCCCCTCGACTCGTGAGGCTAGGTTTACCGTTTCGCCGATGACTGTGTAGTTCAGCTTTTTCGCCGAGCCGATGTTGCCAAGAACCGCCGTTCCGGTGTTGATGCCTATGCCGATGGAAAGGGGCTCGAAGCCGCGCTTTTTGAGCTCCTCGTTGACCCCCTTTAGCTTTTCCATCATCCGCAGCGAGGCCAGCACCGCCTGCCTTGCGTGTCTGGGCTCTTTTATGGGCGCGCCCCAAAAGCTCATTATCGCGTCGCCGATGAATTTGTCGATGGTCCCCTTGTATTCGAAAATGGCGTCGGTCATCTCGGAGAAATAGACGTTTAGCATCTCCACGACCCGCGGGGCCGAGAGCTTTTCGGAGATGGCGGTGAAGCTCCTTATGTCGGAGAAGAGCACCGTAACGTCTTCCTCCGAGCCGTACATAGCCGCCGCCTGCCGGTCTTCGTGCTCTATAAGCTCCTCGATAATCTCCGGCGTCACGTAGACTGAGAAGAGCTTTCTCACCTTGCGCCGCTCAAGCCCCTCCGTCACCGAGAAAAAGACGAAAGAGGCGGTGGCAGAGGATATCCCCGCCACCACCACCGGAACCACCGGCCACACGTAGCCGAAGCCGAAAAAGTAAACCGCTCCCACAAGATAGAGACCAGTGAAGGAGAAGGGCCCCGCCACCTTTTCCCAGAGCTTGGGAGCGAAGGTAACTATCCAAGCCGCGCTTAGAGCGAGCGCGAAGGCTATCCCCGCGCAGAACCATTTAGGCGGCTGGCGCAGAAAGTCGTCGTTGAGGGCGTTTGACAAGACCGAGGCCTGCAAAAAGACCCCCGGGGTTTTTCCGGAAAGTGGCGTAGCTTTGAGGTCGTAAACCCCGACGGCGCTGGAGCCGATAAAAACGTATTTATCCTTGAACTCGTCGGGCGCTATGAGCAGGTTTTCCGTCTCGCCCTGCATCATCTTCTGGATGGAGGCCGCTATTCCGCTTATCGAGTAGGTGTTGAAATTGCCGTAGAGGTTGACAAGGTAATTGCCCTCGCCGTCCAGGGGGATGTTCACTCCCTTTGCGGTCAGGGAATCGGGGGTCAGGAGCCACTGGGCATCGGCATGCTCCCGCGTGAAGGCGGAAAAGCCGAGCATGGGGAAGTAATCTTCGCCGTAGGGGCGCAAGAGGCGGGTGCGCCTGAAGACCCCGTCGGAATCGGGGGCGAACTCCACTGCCCCTATCCCCGCCGCCGCCTCCTGAAACCGCTCCAGGGGGAGGGCGTAGGTGTTGGGCATCGAATCGGGGCGCTGCCTCATCGAGCCGTCGGCCATTTTAAGGGCGAAGCGGCCGGTGAAATAGTCGGGCAGTGGCGCGTTGAGAAGACCCTTGTTTATCTCGTCCTCGGCGTCGCGCATGAACTGGGCCGCGTGGATGAAATTGCCCCCCGCCGCAGTTACCGAGGCGAGCTTTTCGTCGCCCTCTCCCAGGCCGGATGCTCCGGCCTCGCCGCCGCGCTCCTTTTCCACGTAAAGGATATCGAGAATAACGGCCTTGGGATTTCCCATGGAGATGTATTCCAGAATGTCGGCCATCACCGAGCGGGGCCACGGCCAGCGGCCCACAAGCGGATTCATAGCCTTCATGGAGGCTTCGTCGATGAGGACCACGCAGACGTCGGAATCGGCTGGAGCCCTGTCGCGGGCGAAGACCATGCGGGCGTCGTAGGAGACCTTTTCGAGGCGGTCCAGGACATAGCTCTCCCTTGCGGCCAGCGCCGCGAGGGCGCAAAGGGCTCCTATTGAGAGGGCGATGAGGGTTTTCTTTAAGTTTTTCATCCCTTACCCGAATAAATTTTGAATATGGTAGCTTATTTTGGCGCCAAGGCCAAATATTGTCATTCTTTACTTCGGTGCGATGAGATAAAATAAGCCGACAAAAGCCAAAACCTTAGAGCAAAGTGAGGGCGTCATGAAAAAATCCCTGTTTTGCCTCGGCCTGGCCGCCTGCGCGGCGATCTCCTCCACCGCGAGGGCCGACGACAACCACTACCTGAACATGATAATAGGCGACAGGGCCTCCGGCATGGGAGGGGCTTACACCGCGGTTTCGGACGACCCTTCAGGCATGTATTACAACCCGGCGGGGATAGTTTACGGCGTCGGCGACGAGATGAGCGCCTCCATGAACGCCTACCACCGCTCCAAGACCGTCTTCCCCGAGGCGCTCGGCGAAACCAAGTGGGTGCGCCAGTCAAGCGCTCTCATCCCGAACTTCTTCGGCGTCACCCGCAACTTCGGCGACTGGGCGGTGGGCTTCTCCTACGCGGTCCCCGACTCCTCCGTGGAAGACCAGAACCAGCAATACTACAACCTCACCGGAACCGCTGTGCCGATCAACCGCTTCATCATCAACCTGCGTGAGGAGGTCAACGTCCTCTCCGTCGGCCCCTCGGCGGCGTACGCCTTCAACAACGACCTCTCCGTCGGGCTGACGCTTAACTACTACTCAAGAAAATATAACCGCATAGCCAACCAGATAATCTACGTGGGCGACGGGTCGGGAGGCGACGTTTACCAGCAGGTGGTTAACGAGTACCTCAAAAAGGAGGAGACGGGCATACGTCCGGTCCTCGGGGTTATGTGGAGCCCCGCCGACCGACTCTCGCTTGGCCTTCGCGTAGCGCAAACCTTCGTCATGGACGCGGATTCCCGCTACCAGATCTTCGCCCGCAACATCAACTCGGGAGACACCTCGGTCCTGGACACACAGGTGACGACTTTCGGCGACAAGCGCGATTATCCGGTGGAAATCGGCCTTGGCGCGGCGTTATTCGCCTCAAGCCAGCTTCTTTTGACCGGCGACCTCGCCTTCTACACCGAAACCGGCGACACCGCGATAGATAACGGCAAGGATTTCACCTGGAACGCGGCCCTCGGCGGCGAATACTACCCAAGCAGGTCCTGGTGCCTTCGCGCAGGGCTTTTCTCCAACCGCTCCAACATGAAGGACAACACGCAGGACGCGGTGATAAACCTTTACGGCGGCACCCTTAGCGGAACAATCTTCTCCAAGGGGACCTCCATGACCCTTGGGGGCGCCTACAGCGCCGGAAAAGGCGACTACAAACTTTACGGAGCCTCCGGCCCCGCCGTCGATTGCGACCGCGAAACCATGACCGTCTTCATCTCAACCTCCTACAACTACTAGCGCCGGAGAGATACAATGACCGCCGGACCTCAATTCCTGAACGATCCCACCGTAAGGACGAGACTGATAGAGATAGTGCATGAGCTCGCCATGGAGAAGGACAAGAACTCCCTTCTGGAGAAGATACTCTCGGGCGCTCGCGAGCTTACCCGCGCCGACGCGGGGACCCTCTACGTGGTGGCGGCGGGCCGCCTGCACTTCAAGGTCTTCCAGAACGACACCATAGGGATAAGTTTCGGCCCCACCTCCGAAACGGTGCTCGTCCTCCAGCCGGTCCCCATCGACCAGACCACCGTCTCGGGCTTCTCGGCGCTAAAGGGAGTCTCACTCAACATCGAAGACGTCTATTCCGACTCCTCCTTCGATTTTAGCGGCCCGAAGAAATACGACCAAAAGAGCGGTTACAAATCCACATCCATGCTGGTGGTGCCGATGAGAGGCAAAAGCGGCGCGGTAATAGGCGTTTTGCAGCTGATAAACTCCAAGGATCCCGCCACCGGCGCGGTCGTACCCTTCCCTGCGGCGATAGACGAGCTCGCGGCGGCTTTCGCCAGCCACGCGGCGGAAACGCTAGAGGCTTAAGGGCCGCGCCAATGGCCCTCGCCGGAACCCTTGACGAGCTTTTTAAGACTCTGGCCGACGAGAAACTCAAAAAGGCGATTTCGTACCTTAAATCCCTCGCTCCCGATTTTCTGGCGGGCGAGGGGCCGGGTTACGCGGGGCGCACCGAGATAGAGGGCGAGGAGATTTTCGCCCTCCACCAGATCTACGAGACAAAACCGCCCAAAGAGGCGAGGTTCGAGGCCCACCGAAAGCATATCGACATCCAGTTCATACACTTCGGCGAGGAAGCCATGCTGACGGCGGGGATTGAAGGGGTCGAGGAGCTCGTCCCCTACGACGAAAAGACCGACGTGGCCTTCTACGGGCTGTGCGCCGGGCGCGAGATAATCGTAGCGGCGGGCCGCGCCGCCATTTTTTACCCCGCCGACCTCCACGCCCCCTGCCTCGACCCCTCAAGCGGCCGCAATCTCGTCGGGAAAACCGTGGTGAAGGTGAGGATTTGAGGCCAAGCCGATTTTCGGCAAATAAAAAGCCCGCTTTTTCAAGCGGGCTTTTCTTATGGCCTTGATTTTGGCTAGCCGCAGCTGCAGCCGCCGCAATTGTCCTTGCCGGACTTTATGGAGAAGCCTTTGCGGAAGGGGCCGGTCAGGTAATCGACCTTCACTCCGCCTGTGGAGGAGAGGAGGTCTTTGTCGGCGGCGAGTTTGAATTTTTCCAGGGCGATTATGGTGTCGGTGTCCTTTGGCTCATCCAGAGCCATTCCCCAAGTGGGGCCGCCTCAGCCGACGCCTGCCTGGTAAAGCCTTACCGTCAGGTTCTCTCCCTGGCCCTCGATGGCCTTCAGGAGCATCTCCTGCGCTTTGGGGGTTATCTCTATCATCCCGTCGTTCCTTTCGGTTAAAAATTGGTCCGTCTTTTTTTTGATTGTCCGTCAAGGGAAAAGGTTACGCTTTTTGCGAAAGTATATACCTTTCAATACCAGGTTTTAAGGTTTTTTCAGCGGACCTGCCTTTGGAGGACGGTGTCTTTGAGCCAGCGGTCGTCGTCGCGGGCGGGGTGGTCGATGTTGTAGTGCAGTCCGCGGCTCTCTTTGCGGAATCTGGCGCTTTCGATGACGAGGCCCGCCACCAG
>SRXB01000467.1 GCA_009724975.1 bacterium
AACATTATCAGGGAAAGGGATTGTAAATGATCAAAAAGTCTTTTGTTTCCGCCGCCTTCGCGGCTGTGGCCGCTCTTTGTGTCGGCGCTTCTCCGGCGGGGGCCTCCGGCTTCGCGCTAATCGAACAAAGCGTATCCGGCCTTGGCAACTCCTTCGCGGGCGGAGCCGCCGGAGCCCAGGACGCCTCCACCATATTCTACAATCCGGCGGGCATGGCCCTTCTTAAGGGCGAGCAGGCCATTTTGGGCCTCCACTACATACGCCCACAGGCCAGCTTCACCGACGACGGCACCACCACCGAGCCCGGTGGCCGCCCCCTAGGCTCCAACAGCGGCGACGCCGGCGTGGGCAAGCTGGTTCCCAACCTCTATTACGCCAACAACAAGGGCTCCTTCGCCTGGGGTCTCGGCGTGATGGTCCCCTTCGGCCTCGCCACAAAGTACGACGAGGACTGGAAGGGCCGCTACCACGGCGTCGAATCCGACATGCAGACCGTAAACTTCAACCCCGCGGTCGCTTACAAGAGCGAGGGCGGCCTCACCATCGGCGCGGGCCTCAGCGCCCAGTACCTCAAGGCCACGCTCTCAAGCGCGGTCTTCCACCCGCTTATCACCCCCGCCCTCCCCGCCGGTTACGACATCTACTCCGAACTTACCGCCGACGGCTGGGCCTACGGCTGGAACGCCGGCCTCATCTACGAAATCAACCCCAGCTTCCGCGTGGGAGCCTCCTACCGCTCCGAATACAAATACGACCTTGAGGGCGAGGCCGACTTCACTCCCCCCTCGATACTCCCGGCTGGAACCCAGGCTGCGGTGAACGCCCTCGACGCCGACGCCACCACCGAGATAACCCTACCCGCCGTCGCCTCCTTCTCCGGCTTCGTCAAGGCCACCGATTCCCTCGACATCATGGCCGACCTCTCCTGGACCCAGTGGAGATCTCTCGACAAGCTCTTGATAGAGATGGACAACGCCCTCGTAAGCTCTACCACCACCTACGCCTGGGAGAACACCTGGCGCGCCTCCCTGGGCGGAACCTACCACATGAGCGAAGCCCTCGAAATCCGCTGCGGCGTCGCCTACGACCAGGCCCCGGTCCCCAGCGAGGAATACCGCAACGTGCGCGTTCCCGATTCCGACCGCACCTGGCTCTCGCTCGGCGCGGGCTATGCCATCGGCAACATAAAGCTCGACGCGGGCTACGCCCACCTCTTCGTCAAGCCCTCCGACATCGACAAGACTCTGGCGGAAGACGCGGCCAGGGGCAAGCTCACCGGCAGCTACGACAACGCC
>SRXB01000468.1 GCA_009724975.1 bacterium
CTCCCTCCGGGCCTTGAGTTTTTCGGCGATTTCGCCCGCGTGTGGCGCGAGCGCGGCCAGGACGTAATCTTTCGCGGCGCGCCGCACTTCATCGTGGCCTCGGCCCCCGTCGGCGCTTTGGTGGGAGCCCCCGACTGCCTGATAGCCCTCTCCTATTTCGAGCTTTTCGCGCATAGCCTGGGGGTGGGAACGGTCTGGGACGGCATGGCCAAGTGGGCGATAAACGATATTCTGCCGCAGATGAAGGGGAGGCTGGGAATTCCCGACGACCACGCCATCGGCTACGCGATGGCCTTCGGCTGGCCCGCCGTAAAGTACCAGCGTGGGGTGAAAAGAGCGCCTCACAAGGTGATTTTGGTCAAATAAAGGGCTAGACTGACGAAAGCGCCTCCAGCGGCGGGGTAAAGGGAAGGTTTTGCGCCCCCGCCACCGCCGGATGGGTGATTTTGCCCGCGCAGGCGTTCAGCCCCGCCAGAAAGTGCTGGTTTTCGATAAGCGCCTTCTTTCCCTTGTCGGCCAGGGCCGCGACGAAGGGGAGGGTTGCGTTGTTCAGCGCCTGCGTCGAGGTGCGGGCCACCGCCCCCGGCATGTTGGCGACGCAGTAGTGGACCACGCCGTGAACCACGTAAGTCGGGTTCTCGTGGGTGGTGGGTCGTGAGGTCTCCACGCAACCTCCCTGGTCGATGGCGACGTCTACGATTACCGAGCCGCGCCTCATCTTGCCCACCGTCTCCTCGCTGACGAGCTTAGGCGCGCTCTCTCCCGCCACAAGCACCGCGCCGATGAGAAGATCGGAGCAAAGCGCGTGCTCCCTGATGGCCTCGCCCGTCGAGAAGATTGTCTTGACCCTTCCAGCGAAAAGCTCGTCCAGCACGTTTAGCCGGTGGACAGACTTGTCTATCACCGTTACGTCCGCGCCCAGCGCCGAAGCTATGCGGGCCGCGTTCTCCCCCACGACTCCGCCGCCTATAATCGTCACTCTGGCAGGGGCGACCCCTGGAACGCCGCCAAGGAGCATGCCTCGCCCGCCCTGGGCAAGTTCCAGGCAACGCGCCCCCGCCTGCACCGAAAAGCGTCCCGCCACCTCCGACATAGGCGCCAGAAGCGGAAGGCCGCCGAAGGAATCGGTGACGGTTTCGTAGGCTATCGCCGTAACGCCGGAATCAATGAGCGCTTTTGTCTGTTTCGGGTCCGGCGCGAGGTGCAGATAGGTGAAGAGAAAGCGTCCGGCGCGCAAAAGAGGGTATTCCGATTCCTGCGGCTCCTTTACCTTCACCACAAGTTGCGCTTT
>SRXB01000144.1 GCA_009724975.1 bacterium
CCCAAGCACCGCATCGCCCAAAAACTCAAGGCGCTCGTTGTGGAGGACGGGGTGGCCCGCCTCGTTGGCGTAGGACTTGTGCATAAGCGCCTCTTCGAGCAAAAGCGGCTGCTCGAAGATGTAGCCCAGCTCCTCCTCAAGGGTGCGCAGGAGCTCGCGGCGCTTTATGTCCACCTTCATCGGCAATCAGGTCTCTCCAAAGAGTTTGTTGTCCCGAAACTCCTTTATCCTGACCAAAATCTCGCCGGAAAACAACTTTTCTTCGCCCCTCACCCACACTTCAAGGTAATTTTTCGTGCGAAGCCTGAAAAAACCCTCCTCCTCTACATTCTCGGCGAGGGCGGGAAAAGACCTTCCAACGAACTTTCGCTCGAACTCTCCCCGCTTTCGGGCCGAGAGCGCCCGAAGCACGGCGGCCCTTCTCTTTTTCTCCCCGTCCGCCACCTGCCCCGGCATCGAAGCCGCCGGAGTACCCTCCCGCCTGCTGTAAGGAAAGACGTGGAGGTAGGCCAGGGGAATAGAATCCAAAAGGGCGTGCGTCTCCTCGAAATGCTCCTCGGTTTCGCCGGGGAAACCCACGATGACGTCAAAGCCGAGGCAAAGGTCGGGGATTTTCTTCAGGACGGCGTTGACCCGCTCCAAAAAAGCGCCCGAATCGTAGGGGCGGCCCATTTTTTGAAGTATCTCGTCGGAGCCGGACTGCAAGGGTATGTGCAGGTGCGGGCAAAGGGAGGTGGAGGAGGCGATTTTGGCTATAACCGCGTCTTCCAGCTCCATGGGCTCGATGCTTGAGATGCGTATGCGGCCCGGCCCCTCCCTTTCGGCGATCTCAAGAAGGTTCAAAAAGCAAAGCGGCGGCGTAAGGTCCTTGCCCCAGTAGCCCACGTGGATGCCGGTGAGGACGACCTCGCGGTGGCCGCTCTCCTTGAGGGCGCGAAGGCCGCGGCCAACCTCCTCCGGCGGCAGGGAGCGCGAGGGCCCCCTGGCGTGGGGGACGATGCAGTAGGAACAGAAGGCCTCGCAACCGTCCTGCACCTTCAAAAAAGCCCGTTTGCGGCCCGAAAAGCGGTTGACCGGCTCCGGTCCGAGGCCCGAAGGGAAGGAAGAGCCCGTAAGAACCCCCCTCGCCCCCTGCGCTATAAGCTCAGGCAGGCGGCCTTTCAAGGCCGAGCCCGTCACGAGGTCCGCCCCGAGCGACAAAAGCTCCTCGCCCGAAAGCTGGGCCAGGCAGCCCGTTACCGCGAGGAAGGCGTTCGGGTTTTCGCGGCGCGCGCGGCGGATAAGGATTTTAGCGTCGCGATCGGAGCGGTGGGTGACAGTGCAGGTGTTGACCACCACGACCTCCGGCTCGTCCCCTTCCTCCATCCCCAGCTTTTCCAGCCCCTCGGCCACGTGCATCGACTCGTACTGGTTGACCTTGCACCCAAGGGTGAGGATGCGGAATGTTTTTTTGCCCTTCATGCCACCGCTCCCGTTATCCACGCCGAGCCGATGACCTCTTCGCCGTCGTAAAAGACCGCCAGCTGTCCCGGGGCGACCCCGAACTGCTTTGCGTCGAAGAAAACGGCCACGTTAGCCCCCTCGCGGCGCACCTCGCAGGGAACCTCGGCGGCGGTGGAGCGTATCTTCACCGAGGAGCGAAAAATCTCCGGCGTTTCCCTCGTGAAAAAGGAATCGGTGGCGGTGAGTCCCGAGTGGAAAGCCTCTCCCCGCGCCCCCACGGTGACGGTGGAGCTTTCGGCGTCTATTGCTATGACGTAAAGGGGCTCGCTGTAAGCGATTCCCAGCCCGCGCCTCTGCCCGACGGTGAAAAACTCAACCCCCCTGTGACCACCCAAAACCCTGCCGGAGGTGTCCACTATCTTTCCCGGGCGGCTCTCCGGCATCTTTCCGGCGAGGAAACCCGCGAGCTGGCCGTTCTGGACGAAGCAGATGTCCTGGCTCTCTCCCTTTTGGGCCACGGGGAGCTCTTTTTGGGCGGCTATCTCCCTCACCTCGCTTTTTTTGAGCCCGCCAAGCGGAAAGAGGACGTTGTCGAAGACCCCCGCCTCTCGCGGGGCGAGGAAATAGCTCTGGTCTTTGGGGTAAAAGGAGGCCTTGAGGAGCTTTCGCGCCCCCGCTTCGCCCTCAAGCCTCGCGTAGTGGCCGGTGGCGAGGAAGTCGAAACCTTTTTGGGCGGCGATCTTGCGAAGGAGGCCGAATTTGATGGTGCGGTTGCAGGTTACGCAGGGGTTCGGGGTCTTTCCGGCGAGGTATTGCGATACGAAGGGATCCACTACGAGCGAGGCGAACTCGGCCCGCGCGTCTATCGCCTCGTGGCCGATGCCGAGGTGGTCGGCTACCCTTTTTGCGTCCGCCATGTGGGTGTCGGAGCCGCAGCCGGGGGATTCATGCAGCTTCAGGGTGAAGCCGAAGACCTCGTGGCCTCCTTCGATGAGTAGCGCGGCGGTGACGGAGGAATCGACCCCGCCGCTCATCGCGCAGGCTATTTTGGCCATGTGTGGAATCCTTAGGGAAGGTCAGGGGGAAATGCGCCGCTTTTGGCCAAGGCGCTCGAAAAGATACTCGCTTTCCCAGTCGCGCAAAAGGGCTTTTCGCGTGTATCCGAGCCTTTTGACGCTGACCTTCACGGAAAGCATCTCTCCCTCTTTCGAAAAATCGACGCTGGAGCCGCCAAGCGCCATCTCCCTTGAGAGCGCGAGAAGGCGGTTGAGCGACTGGTGGGCGCGGCGAGCCAGCGGGACCCCGAAGAGGTCGAAATCGTGGTTGCGGGAGGTTTTTCCCGCCAAAAGCCCGTCCATAAGGTCGAAGAGGAACTCTTTTTTCTTCATGATTAAACTCTACCGCGTCCCAACCGGTCGGGGCAAGTCGGCAAACCCCATTTTTCATGCGCAGGCGGGTAAAATTTGCGTTACGCCTTCACCCCCAGCAAAATCCTGCTTGGAGTCCCCTCTACGGCAAGGCGCTCGCGCGGGACGATTCCGGCTTTTTCCATGTAGATGCCGATTTCTTCAAAGGAATAGCCGCGCCCCGCCTTGGTTACCGCCAGCATGTGGACGCTGAAGAGGGCCGAGGGCATGGGGGAGGTCTTATGGTCGTCCAAAAAGTGCTCGTGCACCGCCAAAATGCCGCCCGGGCAAAGATGGCCCGCGCAAAGCCCGACTATTTTCTCGACTTCACCCTCGCCGAACATGTGCAGGACCTGGCTTACGAAGATGAGGTCGTAGGGGCCGCCGAGGGGGTCGGAGAGGAGGTCGCCCTCGATGAATTTTATGCGTCCGCCACCCTCTTTACCCGCGATGAATTCCCGCGCCACCTTCGAGGTCCTCGGAAGGTCGAAATGGAAGACCTCGGCCAAAGGGGCGCGCTTTGCGAAGGCCAGCGCGTAGTTTCCGGGCCCGCCGCCAAGGTCCACTATCGACTTCTTGCCCTCAAGCGGTAGGAGAGCGGCGATTTTTTGGGCGACGTCGCGGGTGATGTTCTCCATGCCGAGGATGAAGTCCCTGAGGGCCTCGTCATCGGCGGGCAGTTCCTTTTCTTTTCGCTGGCAGCGTGCCACGCCGGTTTTCAGGGTGGCCTCAAGGTCGGCCCAGTCCTCCCATCCGGCGTTAATGTGGTTTATCACCGAACCGCGATAATCCTTAGATTTCTTGAGAAGATATTTCGCCGACTCCGGCGAGTTTTCGTAGCCGTTCTCGTCGCCGGAAAGAAGGCCCATGGAGACTAGGGCGTTGCAGGCTATGGAGGTTGCCCGCGCATCGAGGCCAAGGCTGGCGGCCAGCTCGGCCCCGCTCTTGCCGCCCTCCCCAAGGGCCTCGAAAATCCCGACCCTAAGCGCGGCGAGAAAGAGCTTGGAGGGCTGGTAGCCGCTGGCGAGCTTTCTCATCTCCTCGAAGGTCATCTCACCCTCCGCGTTTTTGCGCTATCCACCTTCCCATCGCGGGAAGCTCGGTCTTCTCCCACCCCCCGTCGACGCGCAAGGCGGCGTATTCGGCGAAGATGGCGTCGATTACCTGCATGCAGTCGCCGATGTGGCCAAGACGCACCAGCAAAGTGCCTTCGAAGGGGTCTTCATCCTCGTCGGGCAACACTTGAGGTATTTTCATGCCTTTTATGTCGAAGGTAGCGCCGTCAATGGTGAAAAACCACTCGAAGTCTCCCTTTCTCATGCCGAAGCGGGCGCTGGTGGCCTTCTTGCCGACCGAGAGGGCGGCCACCGCCTCGGCGCAGTTGGCGACATCGCCGGAGCGGATGATGTTCTCCTTGGATTCGCTGGCCAGCGATTCCATCTTCAAAAGCTCGTCCACCCAAAGGTAGACCGGCCCGTGTCCCTTGACCTCAAGGCCGTTTTGCTCGGTCTCGGCCCTGAACCATAGCCAGGTCAAAAAATCATGGCCCCAGAAGGCCTTTTCCTCTATTGGCTTAATCCTTTCCATTAACTATCTCCCCGCCGCGAAATCGGATGAAGTGGCGCCGCCGACCTTCTCCTCGCCCCCCGCGAAACGGGCCGCGAGAGTGTAGGGAAAGAGGGGGCGCACCTTTACCTTGAAGGTCTTCTCGAAGAGGGCTTTGAAGACCTCCGATACCTTTTCCGAACAGCCGAAAAGGTAAACCTCGCCGCGTTTGGGGTCCCAGCTCATCTCGATTATCTTAATGGTGGGCAAGACCTTGACCGAGAGCTTCTTTTTGACCAGTTCCTTGAGCTCCCTGCGCTCGGCGGCGGAGAGCCGTTCGCGCCCGTCGCGCTCCTTGACGGTCTTCTCAAGGTTTTCGCATTCCTTTTTGAAGATAACCGAGGGGATGCGCTTGACGTCAACGCGGATGGCGAGGTTTATCGTATCGCCCACCAGCCACTTGGTGCGGTCGAGGGCGGAATCGAAGATGTCGGCCACCGAGACCCACCCAACGGCCTCCTCGCGCGTGTCGTTTTCCGAGAGCTCGGCGAAGGCGTGGGAATTTACCGCCGTCTCGAAACTGTTTAAGGTATCTTGCGTAAGTTCGCCCCTTGCCTCGAATCTTCTAAGGCGTATGGAGCCGGAAAGCAGGGCCATGCGTTTTCTCCTCGCGGCGTTTTGATGAAGGTCTGGTATAAATCGAGGAGCGGCTCGTGTCAACGTAAAGAGAGGCGCGCCAAAAGTTTTGAAGATGAGTCCGACCCCTCGCCGCAAGGGCCGAAGGTGTGCTATCTTTTTGAAATGGAACCCCAAGCCTCCCTCTGGCCTATTTTCGCAAGCTCTTTCGTCCTCGCGCTCTCCGGCGCGATGATGCCCGGGCCGACCCTCGCCGTCACCATACGCGAATCGGCGCGCAGGGGCTTTTGGACCGGCCCGCTGGTCACTGCAGGCCACGGGCTGGTGGAGATAGCGGTGGTCGTAGCCCTCTTTTTCGGCCTTGCCGACCTCTTTGCCGACAAGACCTTCATCGGTTTCGTCGGGGTAATTGGCGGGGCGGCGCTGGTGTGGATGGCGGCGGGAAGTTTCAGGGAACTGCCCGGACTCACCCTCTTCGGAACGGATGGCGGGGGCGCTTCGGGGATAAATCCGGTGAAGGCGGGAATAGTGACTTCGGTGACGAACCCTTATTTCACGGCCTGGTGGGCCACGGCGGGGATGGCTGGCATAGCCTTCTCCTCCGGCAAGGGGATTTTGGCTCCATTCACCTTTTTCGCTGGCCACATCCTCGGGGACCTCGCCTGGTACGCCTTCGTCTCGGC
>SRXB01000145.1 GCA_009724975.1 bacterium
CTTATAACTTTCATGCAGTATTTTCGTAATTTTAAGCGGTATGATATTTGCTTATCTGGTAGCATTCGGCAAAAACCGGTGCACGGGAGAATATGTATCCATGGCAAATGAACTTACTGAAATACTTCTTGAAATCTGGTCGGAATTCCTTGAGGTGCTGCCATATTTTCTTTTCGGCGTCTTTCTTGAGGCGTACATACGCACCAAGGGCTGGCACGTCAAGATAAGGAAATCCCTTACCAAATACGGATACGCGGCCATACCCGTTGCGACGATTCTCGGTCTGTTCAGCCCGCTTTGCGCCTGCGGCGTGTTGCCGCTGACGATAAGCCTGATATTGGGCGGCCTGCCCCTTGCACCGGCCATGAGCATTCTGGTGTCCGCCCCGCTCATAAGCCCCGCCGGATACCTCCTTGCGGTGAAAAACGTGGGAGTTGACTGGGCGAACGCGGAGGTAGTGGCCGGGATTTTCATGGGCATCTACGCGGGGCTGGCAACTCACTTCTTTGAAAGACGGGGATTCGACATACGCAACTACTTCCGCAAGGAGCTTCCGGCTGGAGATTTTCACGATCATGATTACCCGGAGGAGGCGTTGCGCTGCGACTGCTCTAACATGTTCAGCAAACGGGTACACAAAAAAACCGGCAGCCCCTTTCTGGTTTTTCTGGCGAGGATGGCCGAGGGCGGCTGGAAAGTCGGCAAGTACGTGGCGCTGGGCATAGTGATAGCGGTTCTGGTAAAGCAGTATATGCCAGCCGAATGGATAGGAGACCTTCTTTCATCTACGAATCCGGTTACCCTTACAGGCTTGGCCCTCGGCATAGTGCCGTTGCACCTGAACCAGATCACCGCAACAACGATTATCTTCGGGATGAGCGACGTTGTCTCTGTTTCCCGCGCCGCCGGGATGGTGCTGCTTGTGGGGGGGCCTGTCACGGCTCTTCCCGTGATGGCGGTTTTTCTGACATTCTTCAAGCCCAGGGTATTTCTTCTTTATCTTTCCATCTGCCTCTCGGGTACACTGTTCGTTGCCTACGTTTACCAACTTCTTGGCGGATAACCGTCACGGGGGCAAATGGACACCACCTATGTTGAAATAGCCGTTCTCCTCCTGATGGTTCTCGCCAACGGCGTATTGGCGATGTCGGAGATAGCCATAGTCTCCTCCCGCAAGGCAAGGCTTCAGCACGAAGCGGACAAGGGGAACGCAAGCGCCGCTCTGGCCCTCTCGCTGGCGGAAAAGCCTAACAGGATCCTCTCCACGGTGCAGATAGGGATAACGCTTGTGGGCCTTTTGGCGGGCGCGTACAGCGGCGCGACTTTGGCGGAAAAGCTTGCTCCGGTACTGCGGAACATATCGTGGATTGGTCCTTACGGCGAACCAGTAAGCCTTGGAATAGTGGTTGTTTGCCTGACCTACTTCTCCCTGGTCCTGGGAGAACTTGTTCCCAAGCGCATAGCCCTCCATCACCCGGAGGCTATAGCGTCATTCATGGCCCGCCCCATGCAGTTTCTTTCAATGGCCGCCCTTCCTGCGGTCCACCTCCTTGGCGTTTCGACGGACGCAGTCCTGCGGCTTCTCGGCGTAAAGCCTTCAACGGAAGCCGAAGTAACCGAAGAAGAGATACGGGTCATGGTGGATCAGGCCACCGAGTCGGGCGTCTTCAGGGAAGAAGAGCAGGAGATGCTGGAGAGGGCCATGGGGCTTGGCGACCGCAAGGCCAGCTCACTGATGACGCCGAGAATTGACGTGCACTGGATAGACCTTGAGGACACCCCGGAAACGATAAAAAACAAGATCTCCGCCGCGCCCTTTTCTAGGTTTCCCGTGGCGAGGGGCACCCTCGACAAAGTAGTTGGGATAGTTCAGGTCAAAGATCTTCTGGCAAAAGCGTTCACCTGCGAGCAGATTGACTTCGAAGCCATGGTCAGGCAGACGCTTTTCATCCCCGAAAACATGCGCTCGCTCGAACTTATGACCCGTTTCAAGGAGTCCGGCTCCCATTTCGCAGTTGTGGTGGATGAATACGGCGCCGTGGCGGGCATAGTCACCTTCAACGACATACTCGAAGCCCTGGTTGGCGACATCCCGATGCGCGAGGTCAGCGAGGAGCCTGAAATCGTCCAGCGGGAAGACGGCTCATGGCTGATGGATGGCGGAATCTCAATAGAAGAGGTCGAGCATCACCTTGCGATCGAGGGAATAGGCGGCGAGGAGAGGGAAAGCTTCCAGACCCTTGCCGGGTTCGTTCTATCCCGGCTCGGCCACATTCCCAAGGCCTCTGAGCACTTTCACTGGAATGATTACCGTTTCGAGGTAGTGGACATGGACGGCAACCGCATAGACAAGGTGCTTATTTCATTTGTAAATCAGAAATCCGAAAAAACGGGCGACTGATGTACGCCGAAAGAGCAGCAGCGGAAAAAAGCGACGAACATGCCAGCATTCGCCAGATAAAGGGTATCGTAATCCTCTTTTGCCTCGTCCTCTCAATCCTGTGCGGAACCGGCGCCTTGCAAAGAGCCCGCGCCAGCGAGCAAGAAATGGAAGAGTGCGCTCCTCCGGTCACGGAAGACGCGGGGATATTCCTAAACGGGGCAACCGTCTGGTCCGGCAATGTTCAGGTGGACAAAAACATTATAATCCCCAAGGGCTCTTCCCTCACGATACTGCCGGGGGCCAAAATCCGCTTTGCCTTGCCAGAGGTAAAACCGGGCGAAAAAACGTTGCCCTGGCTGCTAATACTGGGCGACCTTAAAGCGGAGGGAAAAGCAGAGGCTCCAATCGGGTTTTCCCCCGAAAAGCCTCGCGTCAACCAAAGCGAAAACATGGTGGAAGCGAGGGAGGGAACATCCATCGCTCTTGGTTGGTGCGTCTTCGAAAACGGCCCGTGGGCGGTGCACCTGCATGACGCGAAAGCTGATATTTCATCGACTGTTTTTCGCAATAATCACGGGGGGCTTCGCTACAAGGGCGGCGAAGTCTCGGTCCGCAAAAGCCGGTTTGAAGGAAACAAGGTCGGGGCAAGGCTATGGTTCGCCAAGCCTGTCTTCGAGGAAAACTCTTTCATTAACAACGAGACGGGAATTTTCTTCAGGGAAGGAATCGAGCAGGCCGCCATACGCCGCAATAACTTCGACAATCTGGATTACGACATAAAGATTGGCGACTTTCAGGAGGCGGATATAGACGCTTCTAGCAACTGGTGGAAAGCCTCGGCCATGGGAGAGCTTGCCGACAGGATTTTCGACGGCTCGGATTCTGAAGGAGTCGGCAGGCTGGTCACGGACCCTGTGCTTTCAGCGCCATTCGAGCCTAAAAACGTCTCGCGGGAACAATGACCAAATCTAAAGATTCCGTTTCAGGCCAATCCCCTCACTACCGCTCGGGCATAACCTCCTCTCTTTTTTCGGCTGTTTTGTTCGGAGCGGCGACTCCGGCGGCCAAAATGCTTCTGGACAGCATCGACCCGCTCGTGCTGGCTGGGCTCTTCTATCTGGGCTCGGGACTCGTAATGCTTCTGTGGCTCGCCCTTAAAAGGTTTTTCATGGGTGAGGGCCGACAGTCTGGCCTGGCCCTGAATGACCTTGGGTTGCTTTCCCTGGCGGTTCTTTTCGGGGGGATTCTGGGCCCGATGCTCCTCTTCGCGGGGCTTTCGTCAACGCCCGCATCTACGGCTTCCCTTCTTCTCAACCTTGAAAGCGTATTCACCGCGCTTGTCGCCTTGTTCGTGTTCCGTGAACACTTGGGAAAACGGCTTATTCTGGGAATGGCGCTTATTGTCGCGGGGTGCGTGGTCATAGGCTGGCGCGAGGGCGGCCCTGGTGGTTATGGCGGAGTTTTCGGGCCGTTAGCCATCGCGCTCGCGTGTCTCGCGTGGGCTGCGGACAACAACGTGACAAGGAAAATATCGGGTGGAGACGCCATAACCATCGGAGCCGTAAAATGCCTGGCCGCCGGGGCGATCACACTGTCCATCGGTCTTGTGGCCGGAAAAACTATGCCGGGGTGGAAGGTTGCCGCGCTGGCGGCCCTTGTGGGAAGCATGTGTTATGGACAGAGTATCATTTTTTTCGTGAGGGCGCTGCGCGATCTGGGGACAGCCCGGACTTCCGCTTATTTTTCAATAGCTCCCTTCGTCGGAGTGGCGATTTCGGTACTCTTTCTGGGTGAAGCCGTAACGATGGCGACGGTGGCCGGAGGAACGCTGGCGGCTCTGGGCGTATGGCTCCACCTGACCGAGGATCATTCCCACGAGCACGCTCACCCCGAGACTGCGCACAACCACCTGCACGCGGATGATTTTCATCACGAACACGGCCACGGGGATGAAGACCATCACCATCCCCACGAGCATTCGCTGACGATACACTCCCACCCGCACTACCCCGACATCCACCACCGGCACGGGCATTGACGGCCCGCTGGATCAGGCCCACCCCATAACCACAGCTGCGAGAACGAGATAGCGGCCACCCTTGGCCACGGTAACTATCGCAAGGAAACTCCAGAGCGGCTCGCGCATTATACCGGCCACCACCGTTATCGGATCGCCGATTATCGGCATCCAGCTCAGCAGAAGGGACCAGCGGCCATATCGGTGGTAAGTGGCCTGCGCTTTTGCCAGCTTCTCGTCGGTTACAGGGAACCATTTTTTATGGCGGAAGCGCTCCAGGTAACAGCCAAGGAGCCAGTTGACAGCAGACCCCAGCACGTTTCCGAGACAAGCGACGGCAATGAGCGTTCCGGCGGAATATTCGCCCGAGAGCAGAAGACCCGCCAGCACAGCCTCCGACTGCATCGGAAGCAGCGTCGCCGCGCCGAAAGCCGCTATAAAAAGGCCAAGATAAGCCGTTAAATCCATTGCCATTTTTTAAGATGTCCGCCCTGAAAACAAAAGCCGGATTCCCTTTGTTTTTATGTAAACCGTTAGACGGGCAAGCCCGTCTCAAGTTGACTTCATACCGGCAAAAACCTTCTGCGACAGGATTTCACATGCCAAATGAAAAAACCGCGAACTGTAAGGCGGCTCCCGCCTGCTTTCGCCTCGCACTCTCCCTCGCCTGCGCCCTGCTTGTCTTACTGGCGGCCTCAACCGCCCTGGCCCATGGGGTGGCCTCCGGAGACAAGGGGTTCATACAGGAAAGCTCGGGGGTAATGCTTCTGCCGTTCATCTATCTGGGCGCAAAACACATGATGACGGGCTACGACCACCTGCTCTTTCTCTTTGGCGTCATCTTCTTCCTGTATCGGCTGAAGGACGTGGGCCTCTACGTCAGCCTCTTCGCGGTCGGCCACTCGGTTACGCTGCTTTTGGGCGTATTGACCGAGGTAAGCGTCAGCGCCTACGCCATAGACGCCGTTATCGGATTCTCGGTGGTCTACAAGGCGCTGGACAACATCGGGGCTTTCCAGCGATGGTTTGGTTTCCAGCCCGACACCAAGATAGCCACCCTGGTCTTCGGTCTTATCCACGGCTTTGGCCTGGCGACCAAGATACTGGAATACAAGGTCTCGCCCGACGGCCTGATTCCCAACCTCATAGCTTTCAACGTCGGGGTAGAGATCGGCCAGATTCTGGCCCTCAGCACAATTCTCATACTCATGGGCTACTGGCGGAGAACCGAAAGCTTCTGGCGCCATGCGTACACAGCCAACGTCTTCATGATGACTGCCGGTTTTGTCCTGATGGG
>SRXB01000007.1 GCA_009724975.1 bacterium
ATCCGACGTTCTGGTCTACGACCTCGCGACCGACGGCTCCAAACACCTTTGGGCCGCCACGGAAAAAGGCGTTTACGACATAGACCTGGCCGCCGAGGAAATTCCCCAGGCCACCAAGGAAAGTCCCCACACCTACCAAGGCTATTCCGGCGCGGCGAACGAGGTCGGCGGAATAATAGACGTCTCCTCCCTCACCGGAACACCGGGCGCCGTTTACCACACGCGTTTCAACAGCTCCATCGGCAATTCGGCGAAATACCTTTTTTACCTTAATCCGGAGAATACGCCGCCGGTCCAGATGATAGGGAATCCCTTCCCCGAAAGCACCATCGGGTCGATGAAAATAATCGGCGACGAGCTTTACGTGGTCCAGGGCGGCTCCGACGCGACCCAGAACCCGCGCAAGAGGACGATAGTCAAATACGCCTACAGCGCCGGCATCTGGGCCAAATCATACGTAGCCGATTTCTTTCCCGACGCGGGCCTATACGACGACACCCGCGGCTATTACATAAGAGACATAGAGGTAAACCCCACCGACGGAACCATCTGGCTAGCCACCGACGGCTACGCCTTCTTCCAGGCCCCAAGCTCCCTTGGCGTTTTCAGCAACAGGGTGTGCAAGGCTGGCGACGGAGTCGTCAACACAACTTCCGGGCTGACCGACTGGGAAGACCCCACCGACGACTACTACGGCCTGCCGGGAGACTGCGCCGCCCCCGGGGCCGGCTGGCGACACATTCTGAAAAGGCCCAACTCCGTTGAAGGGATAGACAACACCGCTTTCCAGTACTACGGGGCTCTCTATACCGATTCCGGCGAGAACACCTGGCTGGGGAGCGACCTTGGCGTGCGCGGCTACATATCGCGCCACCTCGCCCTTAGCGCAACCCGTTTTGTCGGCATCTCCAGAAGAGCCCAAATAACCCTTGAAGATATGGAGCCGGGAACGGACGGATACGTTAAAATAACGGTGGGGTCCGTCTCCGCGAATTTCCCCGCCTTCTTCGACACAACCGGCAAAATCTCGCCGATAACCTTCGGCTTTACCTACGACCAGTCCGCCGACCCCGCCGCCATACCCTCGCCCGACCCCATCCTCTTCCCGGTGACAAGTTCGGCGGAGGGTGTAAAAATAACGGTGGAATACTTCCGCAACGCCGCCGACGCCGCCGCAACCCTCACAGCCGAATCGGCATGGGCCGAGATCGTCAAATTCGAGGACGACCTCATGATAGGCGGCCCCTGTTTCCTGGAGACCCTTTGGTCCCTCTCAAAGTAAAAAAACTGGCTCTGGCGACGGTGGCGGTGGCAGTGGCGATGGCCTTAGCCACCCAAGCGGCGGAAAACCCGCCGCCCGACGACTCGCGCCTCCAGTTCAAAAAAACCCTTCACATACAGAATACGCCGAAGGGCGAAAGGATATTCGCCGAATCCCGCACAATTTCCAGGGGCGAGTTCATAGAGAACATCCTGCGCGACGACTACGGGATAGCTAAAGAAGACCTGCCCTTTTTCATGGCGGCCTTCCGCGAGCTCAATCCCGACACGGACCCCAAAAAACTGGTTGCGGGAAAAGCGGTCAAAATCCCGTTCAAGGTCGAACTTTCCGCCGCCGCGCCGCCACCCGAAAAAGCCTCCCCCGCGGCGGTCGAGCCCCCGAAGGCGCAACCCGCCGCCGCCAGATTGCAGAACAAGTACACCGTGAAAAAGGGAGACACCCTCTGGTCGATTCTCTCGAAAATCTACGGCGTCGACAAAATGGCGGTAAAATCGGCCATCTCGCACGTTCAAAAGTCAAATCCCAAACTAAAGGACATAAACACCCTCTTTGTCGGCCAAGTCCTCGATATTCCGGTGGACAAGATACCCGCTGACGAGGCGCAGGCGCCCAAAGCCATCGCCTCGCCTACGCCTACGCCGCAAGTGCCCCAGATTATCGCGGCGCCCTCCCCGAATAAACCCGAACCGGCGCCAACAGCAGAGCCCCCGAAGCCGCAAACGGTCGAGCCGGTCGCAAGCGTAGCGTCCAAAACAGCGCCTCCGCCCGTGGAGGCGATCGCCACCGCGCCCAAGCCCGCGCCTGAGAAAGCGGCTGAAACGTCGGCTTCGCCACCCGCGAAGGAAGAACGGGCCGTCGAAATCTTCGCTTTACTGGAAAAGCTCGGCTGCAAAATCGAAAAAAGCGGCGAACGCTACATACCTATATCCAGAGGCCGCTCAATCAAGCTGGACGCCTCGGTCTTCCCCCTTGTCTCCGGCCCCGCCGGAGGCAAAATCCTCATAGACGAAAAGGGGCAGCTTGCCGGCGAGATAAGCGAGGCGATAAAAAACGTCTGGGGATACAAGGCTATCCGCCCCGAGGGGAAAAGCGCGGAAACTTTTCTGGGCGAGGTCCTCTCGGAACTTAAATTTCATGAGCTGCGAGAGGGCGCGGGCTCAATCGCCCTGCCGGGCAAATTTTCTCTGAAAACCCGCGCCAAATGGACCGTCACCCCCCTTCCCGAAGATAAATGGCGCGGCGGAACCCACCTTCTCTTCCCCGCCGAAACGACCTTCGACCCCGACCTCCTCTCGCTGGCGCTTGAAAACGGCTACGCCGTGGACATGCTCGGCGAGGCAAAGGAGCTTTCACCGACGAAAACCCCAGTGGCGGTGAGCGCCAAGCTGCCGGATTCCTCGACGATTGAAGGAGCTGCGCAAATTCTGTCGCTTTTGGGGATAAAATCTTCGATAAAGCCCGCCCTCACACTGAAGCTGGACAGCGGAACCTCCTATACGATACGTCCGCAACTCGTCTTCGAAAGCGGCTCCCTGAAATACGGCGTGCCGCCGCAAAAACCGGCCAACGCGGAATCGATAATGGTTAAAGCGGGCTATTTTACCTTCCCGTGGCCCGGCTCGACCGACCCCGTTGCCCGCGTCGCGGACCTTCTGGCCCTGATGGGCGTCTCGGCGAACAAAAAAGAGCTTTCGCTGCCGCAAGAGGGGGCCTTCTCCCTCTCGGTCTTCGGAGTCGTCATAGACAGCCCCGCCCTGACCGCTAGCCTTTACCCGGAGCTTTCCGAGAGCGAGCGCGCCGAGCGCAAGGTCTTCCTCACCGCCGCCTCCCTTCCTCCAAAGGGGGTCTCTCTCCTCTACCGCAACGGCTTCCTGCCCTGGGCGGCCCAATGAGCGCCAAAGCCATCCCCCTTGCCTCGCTGAAAAAAATCGTCGCCGCCCACAAAAAGCGGGGGCAAAAAGTTGTCTTCACCAACGGGTGTTTCGACATACTTCACCCGGGCCACGTTACCTACCTGCAAAAAGCAAGGAAACTTGGGGGCGTTTTGGTTGTGGGGATGAACTCAGACGCCTCCGTGAAGCGCCAGAACAAGGGGCCGGAGAGGCCAATACTGGGAGAGGAGGAGCGTGCGGCTATTCTGGGGGCGCTGGCGTGCGTCAGCTACGTCGTAATCTTCGACGAAGACACCCCTCTTCGGCTGATAGAGGAGCTTGTGCCCGACGTGCTCGTGAAAGGCGGGGACTGGCCCATTGAAAAAATAGTTGGCCGGGAGGTAGTCCAAAGATCAGGCGGAGAAGTGCTCACCATACCCTTCGTGGAGGGAAAGTCGACAACCTCGATAATCGAACGGATTCTGACCCGCTTCAAAAAAGGCTAAAGGCCCTTCCCATCGCAACGGATTTTCCCGTAGTCGCGCTTGAAATCGAAAACCTTCCCTTCGTGGAAGCCGAGGTGGCACCTTTTGCAGGAAGACTCCTCGACCGCCCGCGAAATCCCCTCCTTGCCCCCCTTGTGCAAAGACCCCCTGCCGTGGCAAGCCTCGCACCCCACCACCTGCTCCACGGCGGCGCCGGAAGAAAAAACCAGCTTGGTATAATGGCAGGAAAAGCACTCGCCTTCGGCCTTTTGACGGTAAAGGGCGTTGCCCGCCCTGTAGTGCGGGGTCTTGACCCAAAAATCGTATTCCTTCTGGTGGCATTTGCGGCAAAGGACGGTGCCTGTGTTGTAGGGGGTGTTATCCGGCGGCGCAGGGGGCGAAGCCTCCGCCTTGGGGGCAGCCTGCCGGTTTTTAGGCGTTGGTGCAGGCGTCGGATTTAGCGCCTGGTTTTTCTTTGCCAGTTCCATGGCCTGGCGGGCTATCTCCTCCCGCCTCACCTCTTCGGGGTTCGGGCCAAGGGATGAGACCGCCTTTGCGATTGCGGCATCGTCCTTGACCGAATCGTCCAGGTATATGGTTTTGTGCGAGAAAGATACGGGGCGAGCCCCCTCAAGGGTTTTGAGGCTCCGGCTCAGGATTTCCACGCCCTTTCCAAGCCTTTCGACCTCTGCGGAGGAAGGCGAGGGCTTTTTCTTTTCAGCGTCCAGCGCAAGGCGAGCCTTTTCAAGTTCGGCCCTTGTTGAATCAACCTGATAAGGAGCCACCGGCAACCGCCACCCGCCCGAAAGAGAGGCCCCCGCGATATTCAGCTCGCCAATCTGCCTTCCCCTGTCGGAAGCGCGCAAAATAAGGGTGTCGCCCACACGGCTCGGGTCGGGCAAAAGCCGCTGGCCCTGCCCGCCGCCGATGATGATATTTATTCCCGGCACCCTTCGCGCAAGCTCGTGCTCGTCGTCAAAGCCAAGGTCCGAGAGGGCAACCACTATATCCGCCCCCTTTACAAGCTCAAGGGTCCGCCTGGCGCTCTCCTCCCACCCTTCCACCCTTATGCCCAAGGAGCGGTCTCGTTCCGGCATTGGGTAGGTAAGGCCGATTACTGCTACTTTTTTCCCCCTCCAGTCTATTATTTTCGCCCTGGGGAAGGGGTGCTTTCCGTTATCGAGGACGATATTGGAGGAGATAAGGGGCAAATCGTACTTGTCCATCAGCCCGAGGAGAAAAGGCACGCCGTTTACGATGTCCTTTCGCCCCACGCCAAAGACGTCCGGCTTCATTTTCAACAGGGAATCGGCGATGAGGGCCGCCCGCGACTCAAGCCACTGGCGTTCATCGCCTACGGGCAAAGAAGAATCCTGCCCGAAGAGGGCGTCCCCTCCCTCAAGGTAAAGAACCGACCCGCCTTCGGCCCTCAGTTCTTCCAGCTTTGTCTCTCTACGGGCAAGACCCCCGAGTCTGCCGCTCTTTCAGCCGCAGGGGAGAATCTCTCCGGCTATTCCGGAGCCGTAAATAATTCGCAGGTTAATGCCATCGGCGGCCAGCGCCTGGGAAGCCGCCAGCAAAATCACCAGACAGATGAAAAATCTTTTCAGCATCGCAAATCCTCTTTCAATCAACCAAAAGAACGCGCACTCATATAGATACTCTCTTGAAGGCCACCTTGCAACGCCAAGGCCCCTCCAGATTAATATTTCGAAAAAAACCCGTATAATTTTAAGAACCCTTGCCGTTTGACCGCGCGCTTGATTATCATGTCGTAATCGAAAACCTTGGGGGGGAAGAAGATGCGAGGACCTGCCTTTATGGAATCAGCCTCCTATGTTGGCCGAGTCCTGGTTGTTGACGACGAGCAGGACATAACAACAGTTCTCGGAGACGTGCTTTCGGCCCACGGCTACGCGACGACCTCCGCCCAAAATGCGCAGGACGCCATAGAGGCGTACCGCAGAGATACCTTCGACATAGTAATAACCGACCTGAAAATGCCCGGCCTCTCGGGGCTGGACCTTCTCGCCGCCATAAAAAGCCTGAATCCCGACGCCACCGTGATAATCATGACCGGCTACGCCACGGTCGAGACGGCTATCGACGCCCTCAAGAAAGGCGCATACGACTACATCCTGAAGCCCTTCAAGATAGGCGAACTCTTGCAGGTGGTGGATCGCGCCTTCGAAAAAATGCGCCTGGCCGCCGAAAACATACAGCTCAAGGAGCAGCTTGCCCTCCTTAGGCTCAGCGAAGCCGTCTCCTCCAGCCTCTCATTGGACGAGATTCTCTCCATAGTGGTTGAAACCGCCTTAAAAGAGGTTGACGCGGACGGCGTCGAAATACTCTTCAAGGAACCTGGATCCGTTGATTTCTCCCGCAGGCTGGCCTCCGGAGAGTGCGTAGGCGAAAACGCCGCGGCGGATTGCGCGTTGCTGGAAAAAATGTTCAAGGAGAGCAACGCGGTAAAGCTATCCGGAGAATCGCTAAAAACCATCCTCTCGCCAGAGGCGAAAGAATGCGCGGGCGCGATGCTCAGCGTTCCGCTCAGGCGCGGCTCCGGCATATTGGGGATGCTCAACGCCTTCAGGAAATCAGATAAGCGTATTTTTCTGCCCCGCGAGGAAAAGGCCCTCTTCGTTCTCGGCGAACGCGCCGCCGCCAGCGTAGAAAACGCCCTTTTATACTCTGACCTTGAAAACGCCTTTCGCGAAACGATACAAAGCCTTGCCCTCGCACTAGAAGCCAAGGACGCCTACACCCACGGCCACTCCGAAAACGTGACGCGCCTTTGCGAGGCAACCGCCGTGGAAATGGGGTGCGGGAAAAAATTCGTGGATACCATAAGGCAGGCGGGGATTCTCCACGACATAGGCAAAATCGGCATCTCCGGCGTAATCCTCAACAAGCCCGGGCGGCTCAGCTCGGCGGAATACCGCATAATCCAGTCTCACACGCAGATGGGAAAGAGAATCCTGGAAAACATCTCCTTTTTGCGCGACGTGGTTCCAATCGTCTACCATCACCACGAAAGATACGACGGCACCGGCTATCCGGAAGGATTATCCGGAGACGAGATACCGCTTGGCGCTAGAATAATGCAGGTCGCCGACACCTACGACGCCATGACCTCAAACCGCCCCTACCGCAACGGCCTCCCGCACGAACATGCGGTTACAGAGCTTGAGCGGTGCAGCGGAACCCAGCTCGACCCCAAGTGCGTCGCGGCCTTCGTGAAAATGTGCCAAAAGCAACAGCAGGTATGAGCCGGGCAATCGTAAAAGTCCTCGCATCGGGTTTCGGATTCGGCTTCGCGCCCTTCGCCCCCGGCACCTTCGGAACCCTGCCCGCCCTTCCGCTGGCATTCGCGCTCCACTTCCTGCCGCCCTGGATTTTCACTTTGACCCTGGCAGCCTTCACCCTCGCGGGAACCCTTATCTGCCAGGACGCGACGAAAGCCAGCCCCGAAAAAGACCCTGGATGGGTGGTCTTTGACGAGATAGTCGGATTCTTGTGGGCGACCGCTTTTTTGCCCCCCACACCGGCCTCTTACGCCGCTGCGTTTTTTTTGTTCAGGGTCTTTGATATAATCAAGCCCTGGCCAGCCGGATTCATAGACAAGAAGGTGAAGGGCGGCTGGGGAATAGTGCTTGACGACGTCGCGGCGGGAATTTACGCCCGCTTTTTGCTTTGGCTGGCGCTTTGCGCCAAATTATCATGAGCGGGTGAGACCAAATGGCCCTTTTGCCCGAGATGCGGATTTACAAGGCCCTTAAGGGGCGGGGTAAAACCCTGGCCCTGGCTGAATCCTGCACCGGCGGGCTGGCCTCGCAAAAAATAACCTCGGTTCCGGGCTCCTCGGACTATTTCGACAGGGGGCTCGTAACCTATTCAAACCGCGCCAAGACGGAGCTTTTGGGGGTTTCGGAAGAGATATTGGCCGCCCACGGCGCTGTTTCTGGGGAATGCGCGGAGGCTATGGTCAGGGGAATACTAGAAAAAAGCGGCGCGTTCATCGCAGGGGCGATAACCGGAGTGGCGGGGCCGGACGGCGGCACAGAGCAAAAGCCGGTGGGGACGGTCTGGATAGCGTGGGGGACCAGGGAGCGTATTCAAAAAAGGCTCCTTTCGCTCTTTGGCTCGCGCGGCCAGATAAGAGAGAGCTCCGCGAACGCGCTGCTTTCGCAAATAGCAATTCTCTGCGAAGAGATTAAGGAATAAGGGTTGATAAGGGCATTTCTTGCCCTGCCTCTCCCCCCAGAGGCTCAAAAGAGCCTCGGTATTTTGCAAAAAAAGCTTTCCGCCTCGGATAAAATCAGGTGGCTGCGGCCCCAGGGCCTTCACATAACCCTCTTTTTTCTCGGGGAAATGAAGGAGGAGCGCTTCGAGGAGGTGAAAACGGCCATTCTGGCTCCGTTTCAGGTGGGCGGACCGCCCGCATTGCGCCTTGAGGGGTTGGGGGCGTTTCCGTCGCCCCAAAAAGCGCGGGTGGTCTGGACCGCGATAGGCGGTGACGCCGGAAAAGTCCAAAAGCTCTACGGGCTAGTCCGCCAAAGGCTCGCGCCGCTGGGCTTTGAGGCCGAAAAGCGGCCCTTCGCCGCCCACGTAACGATAGGGCGGTCAAAATCGAGAGGCGGCTTCCCTGATCTGGAGGCCATTCTCGAAAAAAACAAAAACTTCTCCGGCCCCGAGTGGGTCGCCGGGGAATTGGTGCTTTACACGAGTGTTTTACAGCCGGGGGGGGCTGTCTACACACCCCGCGCCTTTGCGGAAATAGCGTAGACATTAAGGAAAACGGATTATGAGCAAAGAAAAGGACGATGCGGTAAATCTGGCGATAGGCCAGATAGAAAAACAGTTCGGCAAGGGCTCCATCATGAGGATGGGAGACGCTACCGAAGCAAAAGAGCTGGCGGTGGTATCCACCGGCTCGGTGTCCCTCGACATGGCGCTTGGCGTCGGCGGATACCCGAAGGGCAGGGTGATAGAGATTTTCGGGCCGGAATCCTCCGGCAAAACGACCCTCGCCCTCCACGCGATAGCCGAAATCCAAAAGCAGGGCGGCACTGCGGCCTTTGTGGACGCCGAACACGCCCTAGACGTGACCTACGCCAGAAAACTCGGCGTCTCGGTGGATGACCTTCTCGTCAGCCAGCCCGACTACGGCGAGCAGGCACTTGAGATAACCGAGGTTCTGGTAAGAAGCGGCGGAATAGACGTGGTCGTTGTCGACTCGGTCGCCGCCCTCGTCCCAAAGGCCGAAATCGAAGGGGAGATGGGAGACAGCCACATGGGCCTTCAGGCAAGGCTCATGAGTCAGGCGCTCCGCAAGCTCACCTCCACCGTTTCCCGCTCCAACACCCTTTTGATCTTCATCAACCAGATACGCCACAAGATCGGCGTTATGTTCGGCAACCCCGAAACCACTACCGGCGGCAACGCCCTCAAGTTCTACTCCTCCGTCCGCCTCGACATAAGAAGAATCGGCGCGATAAAAGAGGGCGAAGAGTCGGTGGGCAACCGCACCAAGGTAACGGTGGTGAAAAACAAGGTGGCCCCGCCCTTCCGCAAGGCGGAGTTCGACATCCTCTACGGCGCGGGAATCTCCCGCGAGGGCGACCTTCTGGACCTAGCCGTGGAAAAAGATATCGTCCAAAAGCGCGGTTCGTGGTACCTCTACGGAGAAACAAGAGTCGGGCAGGGCAGGGAGAACGCCCGCAAATTCCTGAAGGAAAACCAGGACGCCGTTTCGGAGATTGAAGCGAAGGTGAAAAAAGCCTACGGTTGCGCTCAGTAGCCCTGACTCTTCTGAGGGATAAGGAAAGCCGATGGAACTTAACGAAGTCCTAAGGATGGCAGTGGAGGCCAATGCCTCCGACATTCACCTGAAAGCGGGCCTGCCGCCCATTTTCAGGCGCAACAGCCAACTTTTGCCCTACCGCGACGTGGGCAGGCTGACGCCCGACCTCCTTATGAACCTCGCCGCCGAGCTTATGACCGAAACCCAAAAAGACACCTTCGAACGAAACCGCGAAATAGACATGGGCTACGGCGTGGCGGGACTGGGGCGCTTCCGCCTCAACATATTCCAGCAGCGCGGCTCCATCGGCATGGTCTTTCGCGTAATCCCGACAGAGATAAAAAACATAAAGCAACTGCTTTTGCCCAAAGTTGTGGAAAAGCTTTCGGAGGAATCCCGCGGGCTCATCCTCGTCACGGGAACCACGGGCTCCGGCAAATCCACCACCCTTGCGGCGATGATAGACCACATAAACGCCAACGCCACCCGCCACATAATCACAATCGAAGACCCTATCGAATTCCTCCACCGCGACAAAAAATCCATAATAAACCAGCGCGAGGTGGGGTTCGACACCCTAAGCTTCTCCGGCGCGCTCAAAAGCGCCCTGAGGCAGGACCCCGACGTCATCCTAGTGGGCGAAATGCGTGATTTCGAGACAATTGAAACCGCCCTTACCGCCGCCGAAACGGGCCACCTGGTCCTCTCGACCCTGCACACCGTTGACGCGGGCGAGACGATAAACCGAATAATCTCGGTCTTTCCGCCCTACCAGCAAAAACAGGTGCGCCTCCAGCTGGCGTCGATAACAAAAGGCATAATCTCGCAGCGCCTCGTACCGAAAGCCGACGGAGCCGGACGCGTGCCGGCAATAGAGGTGCTCGTCTCGACCGGCAGGATACGCGAGTGCATAGAAGTGCCTGAAAGAACCAAGGAAATAAGGCAAGCGATCTCCGAAGGCTTCACCACCTACGGCATGCAGACCTTCGACCAGTCGCTCCTCATCCTTTTGCAAAACAAGCTGATAACCTACAAGGAAGCCCTGCGCCAGTCCTCCAACCCCGACGATCTGGCGCTGAAGGTTTCCGGCATCAGCTCTTCAACCGACTCAAGATATACCTTCGAAGACACCTCGGGGACACCCGCAGACAAGAAATGAAACCCGCCGCAAGGGCGGAAATGGAGGCCAGATGACCGGAGCCGAGATCCGGAAGCTTTTCCTGAATTATTTCGCCAGAAAAGGGCACACGGTGGTTCAAAGCTCCTCCCTGGTGCCGCAAAACGACCCCACGCTTCTTTTCACCAACGCGGGGATGAACCAGTTCAAGGATATCTTCACCGGCCTTGAAAAGCGCGATTACTCGCGTGCCACGACCTGCCAGAAGTGCCTGCGCGTCTCCGGCAAGCACAACGACCTCGAAAACGTGGGCCGCACCGCTCGCCACCACACCTTTTTCGAGATGCTGGGGAACTTCAGCTTCGGCGATTATTTCAAGCGCGACTCTATAATCTACGGCTGGGAATTTCTCACCGAAGAGGTTGGCATCGACAAATCGCGGCTCTGGGTGACGGTTTACGAGGACGACGACGAGGCGATGGAGCTTTGGAAGGAGCTCACTCCGGTTCCCGCCGAGAGAATCATAAAGTGCGGCGCCAAGGACAACTTCTGGGCGATGGGCGACACCGGCCCCTGCGGGCCCTGCAGCGAGATTCACTTCGACCAGGGCCCCGGCATCTACCCCTGCCCCGACCCGGAAAGCTGCGGCCCCCAGTGCGACTGCGACCGCTTCCTTGAGCTGTGGAACCTCGTCTTCATGCAGTTCGAGCGCTCCGCCGACGGCAAGCTCACCCCCCTTCCAAAGCCCTCCATCGACACCGGCATGGGCCTTGAGCGCGTCTCCTCGGTGGTGCAGGGAAAACTCAACAACTACGACTCCGACCTCTTCTCGCCGATGATAAATTTCACCGCCTCCCTGGCCGGGGTGAAATACGGCGCCTCCGAAGAGTCGGACGTTAGCCTTCGCGTCATCGCCGACCACATACGCTCGGCGGTATTCCTAATAGGCGACGGGGTCCTGCCCTCAAACGAGGGGCGGGGCTACGTACTCAGGAGAGTGATGCGCCGCGCGATGCGCCACGGAAGGATGCTGGGCTTTGCCGAGCCGTTCTTCTTCAAGGTCGCCGGAGTGGTTATCGACGCGATGGAGGAAAGCTACCCCGACCTTAGGGACAAGCGCGATTACGTCGCCAAGGTAATCCTCCACGAGGAAGAGCGCTTCATCCGCACCCTTGACAGGGGCCTTCAGCTTCTTGAGGGAGAGGTCGAGAAACTCTCCGGCGAGAAGAAAATCCTCTCCGGAGAGGTAATTTTCCGCCTCTACGACACCTACGGCTTTCCCGTCGACCTCACCGCCGACATCGTGCGCGACCGCGGTATTGTCCTCGACGAAGCTGGTTTCGAGCGCGAGATGGAGGAGCAGCGCGAGAAGGCAAGAAAAGCCTGGAAGGGCTCGGGAGAAGAGGCTGTTGGCGGCCTATACCGCGCCATGAAGGACGCGGGCGTCGCCACCACCTTCATCGGCTACCACTCCCTTGAAAACTCAACCGAAATCGCCTCAATCGGCCTTGGCGGGACTCTCACCCGGAGCGCCAGGGCGGGCGATAAGGTCGAAATCGCCCTCGCCGCCACCCCGTTCTACGGCGAAAGCGGCGGGCAGATGGGAGATTCCGGCTCGCTGGAGGGCGAAGGATTTTTTGTGCGGGTCGACACCGCCACCAAGCCGATGGCCGACCTCATAATCCTCGGAGGAGAGGTTACCCGAGGCGAAATAAAGACCGGCGCCAAGGTAAAGGCCCGGGTTGAGGCGGGCGCGCGCTTCGCCACCGCCCAGAACCACTCCGCCACCCACCTTCTGCAGTCTGCCCTGCGCGAAGTCCTTGGCGACCACGTCAAGCAGGCGGGGTCGCTAGTCGGGCCCGACCGCATGCGTTTTGACTTCACCCACTTCGCCGCCATGACGAAGGAGGAGATACGAAAGGTCGAGGAGCTGGTTAACCGATGGACCGCCCAGAACCACGCGGTCGCCGTCACCGAGGAATCCCACGCGCAGGCTCTTGAAGGCGGCGTCACCGCCCTTTTCGGCGAGAAATACGGCGATACGGTGCGCGTGGTGCGCATGGGAGGGGTCTCCGCCGAGCTTTGCGGCGGCACCCACGCCGCTTCCACCGGCGAAATCGGCGCCTTCAAGATAATCTCCGAGTCCGGCGTGGCCGCCGGGGTTCGCCGCATCGAGGGTGCGACGGGCGAGAGGGCCCTTGAAAGGTTCTGGAAATACGAGGACTCCCTCGATGAAATCTCCCATTCCCTGAAAGCCTCTTTCGAAGACGCGCCAGAGCGCGTCAGAAAGCTGCAGGCCCAAATCCGCGAACTGGAAAGGGAGATAACCTCGCTTCGCGGCAAACTTGCATCCGGCGCATCCGGCGATATCCTTTCAGAAAAGAAGATAATCAACGGAGTGGCCGCCCTGGCCGCCAAAGCCCCCGTGGCCGACGCCAAGGGAATACGCGAATTCGCCGACACCCTGCGCGAAAGGATTAAAAGCGGCGTCTTCGCCCTCGGCGCCGAGGCGGACGGCAAGGCGGTTATACTGGTCGGGGTCACCGCCGACCTTACCGGCAAGCTCAAAGCCGGAGAGCTGATCGCCCCGCTCGCCGAAAAAGTCGGAGGGCGAGGCGGCGGAAAACCGGAGTTGGCTCAGGCCGGCGGCGCCGACCCGTCGAAAATAGACGAGGCTCTCGCCCTCTTCTACGACGAGGTGGCGAAAAAACTGGGCTGACCGCAACGCGACAAAGCGAATGTCCCGCGCAGCAAATAAATTTAGCGAGCGGGTCCACTCGCGAGGAGACGCGTAGCGAGAAGCGAGACATAACTTACAGTTAGGCGAGCTTTCGAGCGAGCACGCGACAAAGCGAAAGGCCAGCGCAGCAAATTTGGAGGTGTGAAATGCTTGAGATCATGAAAAAAGCGATGCTGGCCGGAATAGGCGCCCTCACCCTCTCCGAGCAAAAGGCCCGCGCTATCATCGACGAACTTGTCGAGCAGGGGAAAATCTCAAGCGAAGAGGGCGAAAAGCTCGTAAAAGAGCTTATGGAAAAGGCAGAAGCCTCCAAAAAAGAGATAGAGGCGAAAATAGGCGAACAGGCGAGGGAGTGGGCCGACAAAATTGGCTACGTAAAGCGCGCCGAGTTCGAGGCCCTTGAAAAGCGCGTAGCCGACCTTGAAGCCCGTCTGGCCTCAATAACACCGGACTCGGGCGACGGCGGTTAATAAACGATTTGCGCTCAAAACTAAAAAGCCGCCCCCAGGGCGGCTTTTTCTATCTTTGAAATCCGTGGTTATTGCATTTTGGAGGGCATTCGCTCACTTCTGCGCGAAGATTTGGACACGCCAAAAACCCTCGCGATATTTGAGAAAACCTTTTGTAAAATCTGCCGCACCGTAAAATTCTGCAAAATATAAATCACATAATCGGGCTTTCGCAGGGCCTGCAGCAGGTGCATCTTCACGATGAAGGCGGAAAAATTAAAATTTCTCAGGGTTTCGGGGGTATATGCCCTGGCCCCGAGGGCGTAGCTTTCCGGCAATAGCGTGTCGGGTATCTCGCCTGCCGCCGCGAGTCTATTATAAACCGGCGTGCCTGCGAGGGGCTGGAAATTGGTTATGGTTATCGAATCAAATGCGCACCTGGCAATGAATTTTTCTGTAAGTTTTATATCCTCAAGCGTCTCGCCGGGATAGCCGATCATAAAAAATCCGTGAGCCTTCAGCCCCGACGCCTGTATTTCGCGCACCTTTCCGGGAATCTTTTCAAGATCCATTTTCTTTTTCATCAATTGCAGCGTTTTTTGCGAACCGCTCTCGGGCGCTATTACAAGCCTCTTCCACCCTGCCCCGCGCATCAAGGAGAAAAGCTCGCCGTCCGTCCTCTCGACCCTTATTCCGTTTGGGGTGCCGAAGCTGAGCCCTTTCAGCTCAAGAGCTATTACCCGTCTGCAAAATTCTTTTGCGAACTCAATGTTGAAGGTGAAATTGTCGTCGATGATGTTTATGTGGCGAAAGCCTCTTTCAAAGTAGAGATGCTTCACCCAATTTATTGAATATTCTATTGAGTGGCAGCGAACTTTTCGTCCGTTGATCAAAGACGCGGAACAATATTCACAACTGTAGGGGCACCCGCGCGTCAGCAAAATGGGCGCGTTGCGGCCCTTGGCAATGTAGCGGTATCCCCTTTTTATGTACCCTTCAAGGTCTATAAAGTCGTAGTCGGGATATTTTAGCGAATCCAAATCCGCAAGGAGCGCTATCGGCGTCTTTACCAGCCGTCCATTCTCGCGGTATACCAGGCCCGGAATTGAGCTTCTCTCAAGAGCTTTTGCCTCAAGGGCATTTAAAAAATCGCCAAAGCTTTTTTCCCCCTCCCCCATTAAAAGATAGTCAAGATGGGGGCAATCCATCGTTTTGTCGGGATATACCGACGCGTGTGCGCCGCCCATAACCGTAATCGTCCCGGGAGAGAGTGTTTTTACGAATTCAAGAATTTCTATGGCGTGCAGGAAGGTGGAGGAAAGAGATGAAACGCCCACTACATCTGGAACAAAGCTCTCCAGAAAAGATTTGAACTCCCCAAAATCGCTTCGCTCCCGTAAGGAAAAGTCAAAAAGTCGAATCTCATGACCCGTAGAGGCGAGGTTGCTTTTTAGATAAGCAAGGGAAAGGGGAACCATCGAATTGGTTTCAAAGCCAAAAGGCCACACAAGAGCAACTTTCATAAGCGCCTCACTGCCTTTTCAACCTTGCGATGCTACTTTAGAAAAACCGGGCACCTATTCGCTCATGGAATCGAAAAATTCCTGGTTCGACTTCGTCCCCTTCATCTTGTCGAGCAAGAATTCCATCGCGTCCTGCGGATTGAGGGCCGAGAGGACCTTGCGCAAAATCCAGATGCGGTTGAGTTCCATCGGCGCGAGGAGGAGATCTTCTTTTCTCGTGCCGGACTTCTGGATGTCGATGGCGGGGAAGACGCGCCTGTCGGCGAGCTTTCTGTCGAGCACAAGCTCCATGTTGCCGGTGCCCTTGAACTCTTCGAAGATGACTTCGTCCATCCTGGAGCCGGTTTCGACGAGCGCGGTGGCGATTATGGTGAGGCTGCCGCCCTCTTCGATGTTCCTCGCCGCGCCGAAAAAGCGCTTGGGCTTGTGGAGGGCGTTGGAATCGACGCCGCCCGAGAGGATTTTGCCCGAATGCGGAACCACCGTGTTGTAGGCGCGGGCGAGGCGGGTTATGGAGTCCAGCAGAATGACGACGTCCTTGCCGTGCTCCACCAGCCGCTTTGCCTTTTCGATGACCATTTCGGCGACCTGCACGTGGCGCTGGGCCTGCTCGTCGAAGGTGGAGGAGATTACCTCGCCCTTGACGGAGCGTTGCATGTCGGTGACCTCCTCGGGGCGTTCGTCTATGAGAAGGACTATCTGGTAGATGTCGGGGTGGTTTTTGGTGATGGAGTTTGAAATCTCCTGCAAAAGGACGGTCTTGCCGGTGCGGGGCGGTGCGACGATGAGGCCGCGCTGGCCCATGCCGACGGGCGAGACGATATCCTGCACCCTCATGGTGTAGCGGGTGGGCTCGACCTCAAGCTTTATCCTGCGGTTCGGGTATATGGGGGTGAGGTTGTCGAAAAGCATGCGCATGCGCGCCTGCTCGGGGGTGTCTCCGTTGATGGTGGAAACCTTCAGTAGCGCGAAATAGCGCTCGGCCTCCTTGGGCTGGCGGATCTGGCCGGTAACGGTGTCGCCGGTGCGAAGGCCGAAGCGCCGAATCTGGCTCGGAGAGACGTAAATATCGTCGGGGCCGGGCAGGTAGCTGTAATCGGGCGACCTCAAAAACCCATAGCCGTCGGGCAAAAGCTCAAGGACACCCTCGCCGAAGATGTTGCCGTTTTGCTCGGTCTGAGCCCGAAGAAGAGCGAAGATCAGATCCTGCTTTCGCATTTTGGTCGCGCCCTCTATCTGGAAGGCGTCGGCCATCTCGGTCAGGTCGTTGATCGACTTTTTCTTCAGCTCCGTCAGGTGCATGAAAATCGGCTCGGAGGCGGCGGCCTCCTCCCTGGGCGCCGGCGCTTGAGCAGGAGCCGGAGCTGGCGCGGGGGCCGGAGCCGGAGTAGGCGCGGGAGCGGGGGCGCTGGCCAAGGTTTCGGCTGGGCGGGTTTTGTTTTCTGTCTGTTCCGCAGGGGGAACGGCGATTTTTTTTCTAGGCAAGGCAGACCCGTGAAGTTAGGGATTAATAAGATATTGTCAATTACCCTGATTTGGGGCGGAAAATAAAGGGGGAGGCGAAGAAACCTGAAGATTGTCAATTAAATATCCGCTTGGGCGGCGTTTTGTCAAGCTTTTTTCATTTAAAGGCCATTTAGTTGCGGTTGTGGCGCGCTATTTCGGCGACAAAAGCCTCCACTTCCCGTCCGAGCGCCTCCAATTCGCCGTCATTCTCCAAAACCGCATCGGCGCGACGGACTTTTTGCCTTAAATCAATCTGGGAGGAAATTTTTCGCTCGGCTTCTTCGGCCCCGATGGAATCACGGGCCATCAACCGCGCCAGCTGCTTTTCCCGCGAGCAGGAAATGACGGCCACCAGGTCAAAATCGCCCTCCATTCCGGTTTCAAAGAGCAGCGGCACGCAATAGACCACAAGAGGATGGCTGTCCAAGAGTTTTTTTATGGTTTTTTTCGCCTCGGCGGCGATTTTGGGGTGCAAAATCGCCTCAAGCGCCCGCCTCTCCACCTCGTCGGCGAAGATGACGCGCCCAAGGGCCTCCCTGTCGAGGGCCCCATCGGCCCTGACCACTTCGCGTCCGAATCTCTCGGCAATCTCCCCAAGGGCGAGGCTCCCTGCCTCGACTACCTTGCGCGCAAGGATATCGGCGTCAACCACCGGAACCCCCAGCTTCTGCAAAAAACCGCAGGCCGCTGATTTTCCCGCGGCTATTGAGCCGGTAAGGCCGATAAGCCTTACTTTCCGCGCCGGAAGGTTAATTTTCATGCGCAAATCCGATGAAGGAGCAAAGGCGGCCGGAATCGCCGCGCCTGAAGGAGTAAAAATAATCGGGGTTGCATCTGGTGCAAAGGCCGCTGGCAAAGGCGTTTTGCGACAAAACCCCCGCGCCCGAGAGCTCTTTAAGGCAAAAGCCTTCCAGATCGAAGAGAAATTTCCCCCCTTGCGTCGGCCTGAAAAATTCGGGGTGGCGCACTCCCGCCTCAAAAACATCGCCGCCAACCTCGAAGCAACAGCCGCCCAAGGCCGGGCCCAATAGAGCGATTATCTCGCCAGCTCGCGCTCCACCGGCGGTCATTTTGCCGACCGCTTCGGGAATTATCCCGTCGACGGCGCTGCGCCACCCCGCATGCACGGCGGCGACGCGCCTTGAACACGGGTCGAAAAGCAGCACCGGCATGCAGTCGGCTGTCTTTATGCCCATGAATACGCCTTTTTCCGGCTCGCCCTCCCAGGCGTCGGCTTCCTTGAGGTGGTTTTGCGGGAGCGGGGGGAGGATTTCTATTCCGTGAACCTGGGTCAGGAGAAGCAGTTTTTTTGCTCCTATTGCGCGAGCGAAGGTGGCCGCCTCCTCTTCTTTTGTAAAGTCGCCGACCTTGCGCGTGGTGAAGCCGTGGAGCGGGAAGTCCCCTTCGGGGAATCCGCGGCGGGCCAAAACCCCGTCCTTTATCTCCCAGCCGGTTTTTAGTATCATTTTTGGATGCTCCTGAAAAAATTCCCTACGCTGATACTGGTCTTGTCGCTTTGGGCGGCAGTCGCCTCCCCGTCTTTGGCCGCCTCGCCAAACTACCTTGGCGAAAAAGCGGGCTACGAGGTGAGCTGGTCGGGCATAAGCGCCGGAACCGCGGAACTTAAGGCGGAAACCGACGCCGAGGGGCGGAGCAAATTCACCGTCACCGCTAAGACCAACTCCGGCGTGGGCTTTCTCTACCCTCTGGATATCTCCTACAACTCCACCGTCGGCCCCGATTTCGAATCAATCCTCTTCACCACCAGCGGCAGGGAGGGGTGGGGCGACCCGGTGGAAAAGAGGGTCGAATTCCTTAAAGAAGAGGGCGTCAGCAAATATTATAACAAAGGGGCCTTGCGAAACACAGTCAGCGTGACCCCCGATGTCCTCGACCCCATCTCCGTTATCTATTACTTCAGGCAAAAACC
>SRXB01000146.1 GCA_009724975.1 bacterium
ACCGGCCTAAACTACTACTACACCGTTGTCGCGGTCGACTATCTGGGGCTCAAGAGCATGGCCTCCCAGTCGGCCAGCATCAAAGCCACTGCGGGCGACGGGCCCAAGATCGCCTCCGTTCTGGTCTCCCCTGCCGAAAAACCCATTCGCGCGGGCGACATAATAACGGTAACGCTCAAGGGCGACAGCAATGCGGTCGGCGCAGCCTACATCGACGGCATCAACAGGGAGTTCCCGATTATCGAAGCCAAGGGAACCGGCACCTACACCGGCACCTATACCGTAACCGACGCCGACATGGCGGTTGAGCGGGTAAAACACAGGGTATACGGCAAGCTGGTCGACGACTACGGCAAGACGATCTACGGTGGCTCAGAGCTGCTCTTCGTAAGCATCGCCGATATGAACGACAAAACCCCCCCCACCATCGGCGCGATTACTCACGACGCTTTCGCGGTCGCTGGATTCTCCGGAAAGCTAGTCGCCGGCGATGTAATTAACGTTGCGGTCGAAGGCGAAAAAGAAGGCTTTGCCAGCTTCAAGGTCGGCAACCTATCCGAAATGGTCAAGATGACCGAGGCGACACCCGGCCACTACACTGGCGCCTACACAATCAAAAACGACGACGACGGCGATAACGTTGCCATAAAGGTTACCCACTCGGACTTCGTCGGCAACGTTTCGGAAAAAGCCTCCGAAGAAACCCTCTCCATCGACACCAGAGTTCGCATGGTCGTCACCGCCGCGGATACCCTCCTGCCCGCCAACAACGCGAGCAAAACCAGAATAGCCGTAAAGGCACAGGATGCGAACGGCAAGGCCGTATCCGGCCACGAACTCGCCCTCTCGCTCCTCACCACGGAAGAATACACCGGCGTGGTCGGCGGCGGCATGGTCAACGATAAAATAGCCACCGCGTACGACTCTGACGACATCGAAGTCCGCTGGGGCGGCGTCACCGACAGCTTCGGCGAAATCTCCGCCAACTACACAGCGGGCTTCGCCGCCAAGACCGCGGTAATCGTCGCCAAAGACATAACCGCCAACGACGTGGGCGTGGGCTGGCTCAACACCTACGTTTCCTCCACCGTTTCCATCCAGCTTATCCCCCGTCTGGCACGACCGGGCGCGCAGATTAACATGAAGCTTGCCGTAACCCCCGGCTGGCTTACCGCCGACGGTCGCTCCAAGGCCCGCGTCAAGGCCTGGCTCCTTGACGGAGCCGGACAGCCTCTGGCTGGTGAACTGGTCAACTTCACCGTGGCGGGCGCTAACGGCACCATCCGAATCGTCAACGGCGTAACCGACAAAAACGGTTTGGCCGAAGCCGACTACCGAGCAGGCGTAATAGCCGGATTCGTTACCATAACCGCAGAAGCGAAAGACCTTGGCGTATCCAGATCCGCCCAGATCGAACTTCGCAGCGACGCTCCCGCCAAGGTCGGCCTTGTCGCCAGCGTACTTGTCCTACCCGCCGATGGCAGCTCTACCAGCGACATAACCGCGACGGTCACCGACATAAACGACAACCCAAACAAGAACACCCCCGTTCTTTTCAACGTCATAAGCGGCGAGGGAAGCGTAACGCCCGCTGATGGAAACACCGACGACGCGGGCGTAGTCAAGGCCGTCTACAAGGCCGGAAGAACCGCAGGAAACGCCGTTGTCGAGGCCAGATGCACCTCACGCGAACCCAACGAGGAAGAGCTGAGGAAGATATACGGCACCATATTCGTTCCCAGACTCTACGAGGGCCAGGAAAGCGAAAAGCTTAAGATCGCCGAATGGCTGGTTGCCGTGGAAGACGAAGTACAAAAGGGTCAGCCCCTGGTCCGTATACAGGGAAGCAAGGGCGAATACGTTCTCACCGCTCCGGCCAAGGGTATCTTCGCCAAGCAGATACGTCACGACAGGGACAAAGTGGAACTTGGCGACACCGTTGGCTACGTCCAGATCGACAAGCTGGTCTGGGATGCCGAATACGCCAAGTAAGAACCTATAAGGCCAAAAAAAGGCCGCCCTTCGGGGCGGCCTTTTTATTTATCGCGATCAAAAACCTACTCTTTGGCCGCTTTTTCCATGGACCGTCTGATCTTTGAAATGAAGATATCGGTTGTGGATTCAAAAAAGCCAAGTCCCTTGTAAAGAGACTCACCATCAACAGAAACCGTCACGGAATCGGCAGCAAAACCGGCCACGGCAAGCTCGCTTTTCCAGCTATCCTTCTCCTCCCCCATGATATCGTTCATTATATGGTCGCCGGCGACCAGCATGAGCGAGTGAAACCTGGCCCTCTTCGCAGGATGGAGCTTAGCGGGCCCAAGAGCATCACTCCTTGTGATTACTCCGTCCACCGCGCCCAGATATACATTTGAATAATGGCGAGTGAATAAACGGTCAAGACCCAGAAGAGCGACGTTTGAATAAGCCTCTACGGTTGGTGTTCCATGGGCGACAACAATGTTCACCCCCTCCTCTGGCTTCAAAAAATCCCTTTTAAGCTCATCCACAACCGTATAAATGTCAGACCATTGCGCAAAAAGCGGCGTGCCCACATAAGAGCGGACCGCAGGGTTATTTTTGACTATGGAGAGGACCTCCTCGTATTCCTCGCCGGTAAAAATATGAAGAGGCTGAACCACAACTGCCTTTATGCCCTTGGTTCCGTACTCGCCGAGCACCTCGTCAAGGCTCAAGAGCCGATTGCCGATACCCTGGGATTTCCACCTCTCATTAACTTTTTTGCGAATTATCTCCGAGGTGAACGCCCACTTTATTTCGGCATCCGGAAAGGCGTTTTTCACCTTCGACTCGATGAATTTGTAGGTGGCCTCGGCCTTTGTCGAGGTGCCGAAAGCGGTAAGAACAATGGGCAACGTTCCTGAATCAGCGCAAAGCGAGTGCGCCGGGGCGAGAAAAAGCGCAAGGGCGAGGCCCGAAAAAATATTCTTGTTCATATATATCTCCAAAAATAAAAAAGGCCGCCATGGATACATGACGGCCCACCGTTTACAGGACCAACTGCCGTAGCTTTATCTCCCGAAAGCGGTAGCTCATGGTGCATGGGGCAGGTCTTCCGGCTTACGCATCTTCCTCGGAGCCGCCTTCCCGATAACTCAGTGGCATATTGGCTCTTTGTCAGCGTTTACGGCGGCGGGTCCGCGTGGGATTTTCACCCAACTTCCCTATTCGCCCCATTCTGGGCGATTTTGCATTCCAGAATCATTCAAGTCAATACCTTAGAAGTTTTGCCGCCGCATACGCCGCTCCCAAAAGGGGGGCGCTGTCATCGGCAAGCAAGAGCACGGGTATCGAGGCCGCCAGAGCACTCATGCGCCCTTTCGCCGAAAATCTCTCAAAAAAACTCGTCTTCTTGAGGCCATCACCGATTCCAAGCGCCACGCCCCCGGTAAGGTAAAGACCGGAGAAAGGAAGAAAGGTGAGGGCGAGATTCCCGCACTCGCCGCCGAAAGACCCTGAAAAAAGCAAAAGGGCGTCCCTGGCAAAGCTTTCGGAGCCTTCCATGCCGCAAGAGATTATCTCCCGCGCATCGCGCAATTCGGCAAGTGGCTCGCAGTGGCCATTTGAGTTACTTTGTCGCAAAAACCGGTGGGCATCGACCAGCCCCGCGCCGGAAATTGCCCTTTCCACGGAGGCCCTGCCGTATTTTTTCGCCAAAAAGCTGCAAAAGCCCGCTTCCAAAGGGGTGATCGGAGAAAAATCGCCGTGTCCGGCTTCCGAAGGGAAAACCTCCCTGCCATTTGGAGTCAAAAGAGAGCAGGCGGCCCCGAAGCCGGTGCCTACGGAAACCACAAGCCTCATCGCCCCCTCCTTAACGGGGGCCTCATTCAAATTCACAATCGAATTTTTATCCACAAGGTCGATTGCGGCGGCGGCGGCCTCAACGTCATTAAGCATGGCGACGGGAATATCGCCCAACTCCCCCTTTATTGAGTCGGCCCCAATCGGCCAGGGCAGGTTTGGGAAAAAGAGGGCTCCTGCGGAAAAATTTCCCGCCACGGCCAGCCCTGCGGCGTCGAATTTACGGCCTCCGGCGAAGCGCCTCACCAACTCGGCGGGAGATGTGACGCCTTTTGTCGGGAAAGAGGAAAAGCCAATTTTCGAGAGACGCCCACCGCTCATTTCGTAAGTGGCGAGGTTGGTCTTCGTCCCTCCAAAATCGGCGGCAAGAATCGTCGCCATACAGCTATCCTCCGGCCAGACCTGAAATATGAGAGAATTTATGGAAAGCGCGGGTCCGGTTAAAAAATTATAGCCCGCCATCCATTTGTTGTTAAACTTCTAAGTGCAAAAACACATGGAAAAGGAAGGTTGCAGTGACACTCAAAATAAATATTTTCGACGACGGGATTGGCGGCGCTTTTGAGAGGGCCAAAGGCGAATACCGCTCGCAAAATATCGCTCAACGCCTCTTCGCCAGGGATTTTTCCCTTTGGAGCGACTCACCCGACGAGATTGAGAACAGGCTGGGGTGGCTTACCGCCTTCGAGACCCCGCTGAAAGAGGAAGATCGCCTCAAGGAGCTTTTAGCCGAGCTCAAGGGGGAGGGTATTTCTAACGTTGTCCTCATGGGGATGGGCGGTTCAAGTCTGGCTCCCGAGGTCTTCGCGCTGGTCTTCGGCCACGAGGCGGGGCTTCGGCTTACGGTGCTGGATTCCGTCTCGCCGGAGAGCATAGCCGAAGTGGAGAGGGAAAACGCACCCGAGAAGACGGTTTATATAGTCTCAAGCAAATCCGGCTCGACAATCGAAGCGGTCACCCTCATGAAACATTTTCACCGCAGGGCCGTGGAATCTTTGGGTGAGGAGGTCGCGGCCAGAAGGTTCATCGCTATAACAACGCAGGGGACTTCGCTGGTAAAGGTCGCAGGGGAGCTTGGCTTTCGCGCCGTCTTTTTCAACGAGGAAGATATCGGCGGACGGTACGCGGCTCTCTCGATGGTCGGGATGATTCCGGCCAGCCTGCTTGGAATAGAGACGAAAAAAATTCTCCTCTCCGGCAAGGAGGAAGCTGCCGCAACGGGCGCGGGAGAGATGACGGCGGGTGCGCTTCTGGGCCTCTTCATGGGCGTGGCGGCACTTTCGGGAAGAGATAAGCTGGTGGTGACCGCCGACCCGAAAATCTTCCCCATGCTGGACTGGATGGAGCAGCTGGTGGCCGAATCCACCGGAAAGGACGGCAAGGGAATCGTTCCGGTCATTTCGGCATCGTCGGCGAAAGAGCGAGAAGGCGGCGCGGACCGCTTTTTCGTCTTCATGGAGGCGGGTGAGGGTGGCGGTTTTACGGAGGAAGCCCGACGCCTTTCGCGCGAAGGGGTTCCCGCCGCCGTTTTGAGGCTGGAAAGCCTCTTTGACGCGGGAGCGGCCTTCTTCGCCTGGGAATATGCCACGGCAGCGGCTTGCTGGCTTTTGGGGGTGCATCCCTTCAACCAGCCCGACGTGGAGGCGGCAAAAAAATTCGCCAGGGCCGCGATGGAAAAGATGAGGACGAGGGGCGAAGGCCCGAAAATAGTGGCCGAGGACGATTATTGCATCGCAAGCGGTGATTGCGATGGGCTGACCCCAGTTACGGCCCTCGATAAATTCGTCAGGGGGGCGAAAAAGGGGGATTATATAGGCGTTCACGCCTACGTAGCGCGAAATGAAGCCAA
>SRXB01000469.1 GCA_009724975.1 bacterium
CGACGTGTAGTTTGTTTGGGTCAGGGTACCGCCTGTTATCTTGTAGCAGTCCATGCCGGGGCTTGAGCTTGCCGGATCTTTTGTGAAGGTTATGTTATCGCCCGTTATCTCCCATACCTTCGTGCCTATCATGGGCAGGGTCATCGTGGCCTTGGTGGTGCCCTTGAAGCCGTCGCTCTTTTCGTAGTAGCCGCGGTTGCCCTTCGTCTCGCCCTGGGAGCCGGTCTTCCAGCGCTTGGTCTTTATCACGTCCTCCTCGATTTTCTTTCTGGCGTCGAGGGTGTCGTGGGCGTCTATCTCGACCTCGTAGCCCGGGTTCTTGGACTGGAAGTTGCGCTGCTGGGTCTCGTAGCCCGCGTCCACTATCGGCTGGTAGGCGTCGGTGCGCATGTCGCTGTAGGTGCCTTCCTTGCTCTTGAAGTAGAACTCCTTTGTTCCGGCGAACTCGAAATCGCGCTGCTGGTAGGGGTCGGTGTAGGTCGCGCCGTCACCTCCGGTGAGGACCGTGGCCTTCGCGTATACTTCCCACATGGGTATGTTCTCGGCCACCTGCTTGAGATAGGCGTGGACGAGGGGGAGGTTGGCCTGTTTTGAGGATATCTTGATTTTGGTGGAGCCGTCGGCGCCCAAGGCTCCGCGCTCGCACCAGAACTGGTAGCCGGGCGGGAGGACGCCGGTGGTGGCGAGGTCGCCGCCGCTGAAGTTGCAAGATCCCAGCACCTCGGCGGTGCTCTCCTCCACTATTTCGAGGCGGTCGACGTAGCAGGGGCCGCATACCTCAACTGTATCAACGGTTATGCACCCCTGATCGGCGATTGTGACCTCGCTCCAGAAGGAGCCGGAGGGGGCCGCGCCGCTTCCGCCGCCGCTTCCGCCGCCCGCGTAGGAGCCGGAGTTGGGCAGGTTGAAGTTCATTCCGCCGTCGGCGGACGTTTCGTAAAGCTGGCGCGGTTCGAGCCTTCCGATGGTGGAGCGCCTCGGCAGGGAGGTTCCGCCCGTCGTTATCGCCGAGGTTCCAACCTTTTTCGGGGTGCCGGAGGAGATGTCGTAGAGGATTCCGGTCGCTCCGTCGGGCAACGCGCCGCTGGGAACGGTTATCGTTATGTTCAGCCCCTCGTCGCCGGTTCCGGAGGTGGCATTCCAGAAGGAGGCCTCGCGGGGGGTTCCGTTGACCGTTACCACTACGTCGAATTGAGAGACGGCGGTGAACCCTTCGGGCATAGGCACGGAGGCGGTGGAGTTGACGATGGAGAGTATTACCTCGTCGCCCGGGGCGGG
>SRXB01000470.1 GCA_009724975.1 bacterium
AGCGCGCAGTCAAGGGCGTTGACGGGGCCGTTGCCTATCGCGGCGGTGTGCTCGACCTCCTCTCCGACTTTAACCATTATGGCGGCTTCGGAGAGGGGGTTTTTGTCACCGGCGCGCTTTTCGTCTATGACGCGAAAGCCGATGAGGTCGAAAAAGGTGCGGTGGAGGCCAAGGCGTTTTTTGAGGAGCATCTCGAAGCTCGCCTCCGCGCCCTCGTACAAAAACCCCTCGCTCTCAAGGCGCTTGAGCTCTTCCAGAACCTCAACCGCCCTCGGGTCGGTCTCGTCGATTTTTATTCCCATCGCGCGGATTTTGGAGAGTACGCTGGCCTTGCCGGAGAGGTCGGAGAGGAGTATCCGCTGGCGGTTGCCTACGAGCGCGGGGTCTATGTGCTCGTAGGTGAGCGGGTTTCTCATGACCGCCGAGACGTGCACCCCTCCCTTGTGGGCGAAGGCGCTGTCTCCGACGAAGGGCTGGTTCTTGGCGTGGGGGATGTTGGCCAGCTCGTCTATGAAGCGCGAGATTTCGCGCAGGAGGGCCACCTTACCCTTGGGGAGGGCGTTCACCTTCAGTTTCAGCGCGAGGTTGGGGATTATGGAGGAGAGGTTGGCGTTTCCGCACCTCTCGCCGTAGCCGTTCATCGTTCCCTGCACATGGGTGGCTCCGGCCTTTACCGCCGTTATCGAGTTGGCGACGGCCAGGTCGCCGTCGTTGTGACAGTGAATGCCCACCTCTACTCCGGCGAAACTTTCCCTTACCTTCCTTACCCCTTCCTCAATCTCCCAGGGCATCGCCCCGCCGTTGGTGTCGCACAGGACCACCGCCCTGGCGCCGCCCCTGATGGCGGCGGCCACCGTTTGGAGGGCGTACTCGGGGTTGGCCTTGTAGCCGTCGAAGAAGTGCTCGGCGTCGAAGAAGACCTCGTCAACCCTCCGTGAGAGGTAGGCGACCGATTTCTCTATAAGGTCAAGGTTCTCGTCAAGGGTAATGCGAAGGGCCTCCCTCGCGTGCAGGTCCCAGCTCTTGCCGAAGATGGTGACTACGGGGACCTCCGCCCGAAGGAGCTTTTGGATGTTCGCGTCGCGGGAGGGGGCTACCCCAGCCCTTGCGGTTGAGCCGAAGGCGCAAATTCGCGCTTTTTTGAATTTTTCCTTCCGGGCCAGATCGAAAAAGAGGATGTCCTTGGGGTTTGACCCGGGCCAGCCGCCCTCGATGTAGTGGACTCCCAGCTCGTCCAGCTTCCTGGCGACGCGCAGCTTGTCCTCGGCGCCAAAGG
>SRXB01000147.1 GCA_009724975.1 bacterium
ACAAAGCAACTGACATTAACTTTGCATAAATCCGATAACGAGGTGAACCCATGACCGGAAGGCAGTGGGAAAAGAGCTTGGTAACGAGAATCGGAAGCATCGGCCTCGCGGCTAGCCTTATGGCGGCTTCCATACTCGTCGGTTGCGCCACCACCGGCGCCCAGAGCGCGGGTTCCGCGTCCGGAGTCCAGACGGCGCCCCAGGCGGTCGCGCCCCTTGCGCCTGTCGCCGCCGCTCCCGTGAAAAAGGAAGTGGCGGTCGGCAGGATGAGCCTTGTCGGAGAGGAAAACTCCGTAAGGGTGCGCTTCGAGGGCGACGGAGACTTCGGCTACTCGCTCCTGAGCGCGGTCGAGGGTGAATATTCGCTCGACCTATCCGGCGCGAGCTTTGCCGGCATCGCCAAAGTGACCGAAGTGGGCGACGGGGTGATATCCTCCATCGTCGTCGAGGGCGGCAGGGCAGTGCTCAAGCTCTCGCAGAAGGCCTCGGTCGAAGCGGTGAAGACCAGCGGCGGAGTCGATCTGGTGGTAGTGCCAGCCTCATCCCAGCCCGAAGTAGCGGCAAAAACCGAAATCGCCGCCCCCCAGGCCGCAACCGGCGCCGAGGTTTCCATCTCGGAAAGCCTGTTGGCCGTGAAAATTGGTTCAGAGCCCAAAGGCGTCTCCTCCTTCCTTCTTAGCGACGGCGCCCGCCTTGTGCTCGACATTGACGCGGCGGCATCCGGAAATGACTTCGTTCGCGAATACACCGACGGGCCGATAGCCAGAATAGTTATGCGCGAAAGCGGCAACACCGCCCGCGCCGTCATAGAGGCCCGCGATTCCAAGGTCTTCTCCTCGTACGAAGTAAAGAAAACCGCAGAGGGATTCACGATAAGGATAGACGGAAGCGGCTACAACGGCGTAGTCTCGGTGGCCGCAGCCCATGCCGCGGCCCCCGCGAAGACCGAAGCGAAAACCGCGGCCCCTGCTCCCAAGCCCGCCGCCTCCACCGCGGGGCTCCCCGAAGTGGTTGATTTCGGCTTCCACCAGGACGCCGACAAGAGCTACGTCGACATCACCACCTCAAGGCCGGTTGACCACGAAGTGGTCGAAGGCGCCGGCACCCGCATAATAATCGACCTTAAAAAGACCTCCCTGACGGGCAAATTCCAGCGCGCCCTCGATACCTCCGCCTTCAACGGATCCGTCAGGCTGGTTGCCGCGTACCAGCGCAGCGCCGACACCAGACTGGTGATAGACCTCAAAAATCCCGCGCCCTTCACGATAAACAAGAAGGACGCCAGCATCTCGATACTCTTTGAGGGCGGCTCCAATCAGGCACCCCTCGCCGGTTCCGAGCCCAGCGAAAAAATAGTCCTCGTTCGCGAGGAATCGGCGGCCTCACCCGTCGCCGGAGGCGAGAACGGCGCGCCCGCCGCCCTGCAGAAGGGTGTAGCCAAAGACGGCGGAGCCAGCCGCATCTCCATGGACTTTGTCGACGCCGACATTCGCAACATTTTGCGCATCATCGGCGAGGTGGCCGGAGTAAACATAGTCACCGGCAGCGAAGTCAGCGGCAACGTCACCATCCGCCTCATCGACGTCCCCTGGGACAAGGCGCTAGACGTAATCCTGAAGGCCAAGGGGCTCGACAAGGAAGTCGACGGCAACATCATGCGCATAGTTGGCGCGGACAAAATAGCCGCCGAGAAGGCCCAGCGACTTGCCGCCGCCGAAGCCGCCGCCAAGCTGGAAAAGAGCCAGACCCCTCTGGCCAGCGAAATCTTCCCCGTTAACTACGCAGGCGCGAAAGAGATACTTGAAAAGGTAAAAACCGTGCTCTCCGACAGGGGTAGCGCGATTGTGGACGACCGCACCAACACCATCCTCGTGCGCGATATTGCGGCCAACATCCAGACCGCACGGGAACTGGTCGCCCGCCTCGACACCCCGACCCCCCAGGTCCTCATCGAAGCGCGCATAATAGAAGTCAGCTCCAACTACGCCGAAGGCCTGGGCATACAGTGGGGCGGCAAATATACCGCCGACGCCGCCCACGGCAACTCCACGGGCTTTAACTTCCCCAACTCGGTCGGCGTCAAGGGCGGCACCACCAGCAACAACTATATAGTGAACCTGCCCTACAACAGCGCCGTCAACAGCGGCGCGCTTGCCCTGAGCCTCGGCTCCATAAACGACGTCCTCAGCCTCGACCTTAAAATCACCGCCCTCGAAACGGCGGGCAAGGGCCGGGTGGTAAGTTCGCCCAGAGTCACCACGCTCGACAACAAAACCGCGGAGATAAGCTCGGGCAACTCCATCCCCTTCAACGTGACCTCGGGCGAAGACACCTCGGTCAAGATGATGGAATACCTCCTACAGCTCAAGGTGACACCCCACGTCACCTCCGATTCCTCCATCGTCATGAAGATCGAGATCAAAAAAGACGACATCGACGAAGAACACATCGCCTCCGACGGCACCCCCGGCAAGACCACACGCACCGCCAACACCGAAGTGCTGGTAAAGGACGGGGAAACGGCGGTCATCGGCGGCATAATAAAAGACAAGGAAAGCCAGGCAACCTCGGGCGTTCCGTGGTTCCAGAACATCCCCTTCATCGGCTGGCTCTTCAAAAGCAGGACGGAAACCACCGAGAAGTCGGAGCTGATAATTTTCATAACGCCCAGAATCGTCCAGCACGAACAGACGGCGAGCAACTAGGAAGAAGTTGATTATATTCAGGTCCGCAGGGGAGTCCCACGGAAAGGGGCTTCTGGTGCTCATTGAAAATCTGCCAGCCGGTCTTGAGGTCGAAAAGGAAAAAATCGACCTTGAGCTGGCAAGAAGGCAAAAAGGCTATGGACGCGGCGGCCGCATGGCAATCGAGACCGACAGCGTCGAGATAATAGCCGGAGTAAGATGGGGCAAGACCACCGGAGCGCCGGTGGCGATGCTGATAAAAAACAGGGATTTTGAAAACTGGCGCGAGGCGATGAGCCCCGAAGGGCGTTACGAGGGCGCCATAGGCTCCCTCACCGAAGTCAGGCCCGGACACGCGGATCTGCCCGGAGCACTAAAGTACGGACACCGCGACGCCAGAAACATACTTGAAAGGTCGAGCGCCAGGGAAACCGCGTCAAGGGTCGCGGCCGGCGCGGTAGCAAAAGCGTTGCTCAAGGTCTTTGACATCCAAATAGGGTCATTCGTCACCTCAATCGGCGCCGCCAAACTGAAATGGAATGCCGAGGAGATTTGCGGGCTGGGTGAAAAGGCCAACGAATCCGGCCTTAGAATTCCGGATTCCGGCGTCGAAAAAGAAGCCGTAAAGCTCATCGACGAGGCGAAGAAAAAAGGAGATACCCTTGGCGGAACCTTCGTGGTCTTCGCCGAGGGAGTTCCGGTGGGGCTTGGCAGCCACGTCAGCCACGAACGCCGGATAGACGGCCAAATTGCACGGGCCATCATCTCCATCCCCGCCATAAAAGCGGTGGAGTTCGGCCTGGGGTTCGAGGCGGCGGAGCTTTTTGGCTCCAAGGTTCACGACCAGATAGCCCCCGGAGGCGAAAACGACAAGATACGTGGCGGAGTGCGGCGCAAGTCCAACAACGCTGGCGGCATAGAGGGCGGAATCACCAACGGCGAAGTCCTGTGGCTTCGGGCGGCCATGAAGCCGATTCCCACCCTGATGAGCCCCCTTGGGACGATAGACCTTTTGACGGGCGAACCGGTTTTGGCCTCCAAGGAGAGAAGCGACACATGTGCGGTCTCTGCGGCCTCGGTGGTCGGCGAGGCGATGCTGGCTCTTGAGCTTGCCGCCCACATGGCTGAAAAGTTCGGCAAGGACACCGTTTTGGAGATGAAAAGGAATTTCGATTCCTATCTCGGCGAGATGGGAAAGAGATGGAACAAAGCCTCTTCCTAACGGGTTTCATGGGCGCCGGAAAAAGCTCCGTCGGCAAGCTGCTGGCCCGGCGGCTTGGTGTAAAGTTTCTGGACCTGGACGCCGAAATTGAAAGACGAGAGCGGCGGTCCATTAAAGAGATCTTTGAAACCAGCGGCGAGGAAGGATTCAGAAAGGCGGAAGCCGAGGCTCTTGGCCAGGTACTTGGCGGCCCCCCCTCGGTCGTTGCGCTAGGCGGCGGAACTCTCTCCAGGCAGAGCAACCGCAAGGCGCTTAACGGGAAGCTGGTCGTTAATTTAAGCGCCTCTTTCGAGGAGCTTTACCGAAGAATCCGCGACACAGGCGACACAAGGCCGCTTGTCCGCGACGGCGAAGAGGCTCTTAGGGCGCGCTTTGAAGAGCGAAAGCCGACATACGACGGAGTCGGGATTCAAGTGGAAACCGGCGGCAAAACCACCGAGGAGGTAGCCGCCGAGGTATTGAGTAAAATTTTAGGCCCTTGCCCCAAGGAGAAGCGGTGCGAACGATAGACGTAAATCTTGCCGAGCGTTCATACCGTGTTCTGGTCGGAAGGGGGCTTTTGGAGAGAATCGACACCGTCGGCGAGTTTGCCGAGGCCGTCTGTGGGCGACAGGTTCTGGCGGTAAGCGACAAAAAGGTTTACGAACTTTACGGTAAAGCCCTTGAAGGCGGCGCAAAAAAAGCGATGGCCGAATTCTTAGGGTGGTCGGTCTTTGAAGCCGGAGAAGAGCACAAGACGGTTGAAACCCTGACGCGGGTTTGGGATGACCTGGTCAAGTCGGGGATGGATCGAAACGGCGTGATAGTGGCGCTTGGCGGCGGAGTCGTGGGCGACATGGCAGGCTTCGCGGCGGCCACCTACCTTAGGGGCGTCGATTTCATCCAGATACCCACAACCCTCCTGGCGATGGTTGATTCAAGCGTCGGCGGCAAAACGGGGGTGGACCACCCGCTGGGCAAAAACCTAATCGGGGCTTTTCACCAGCCCAAAGCCGTTTTAGCCGACCTCGATCTTCTGAAAACCCTGCCGCGCCGAGAGGTGATGGGAGGACTGGCCGAGGTGATAAAGGCCGCGATACTCGCCGACGAATGGCTCTTCGCCCTTCTTGAGGCGCGCGGGCCCGAGCTGGTGCAGGATGTGGAACTTCTTGAGGAGGCCGTGGCAAGGGCAATCTCGATAAAGGCCGAGATAGTGGGGCTTGACGAAAAGGAAGGCGGCCCCAGGGCGCTTTTGAATCTCGGCCACACATTCGGCCACGCCGTCGAAACCGCCTCTGGCTACGGCAGGTACATTCACGGCGAAGCGGTCGCCATGGGACTGATTTTTTCCGCCAAACTCGCAGACGCAGTAGGGGTGGCGGAAAAAAAGAGCGTTGAAAGGATAATCGATCTCATAAACGCCTGGGGATACCCGAACAGGCCGACGGATATCCCGGGCCGCAAGATAAAAGAAGCTATCTTGCACGACAAGAAAACAAAAAGCGGCCTGCCACGGTGGGTTTTGCCGCTTGAAATAGGCAGGGCGCGCTGGGGTTGCAGGGTAAATGAAGACGCTGTGGACGCCCTGATAAACGAAGGTCTTAAAAACTGAAAATTTTGATTTGGGCAAATAACGAAAACGCCCGATAAGAGAAATACAAGGAGCGAGAGAACCATGAAAGTTCGTCGCGCAATGAAAATGCTGGGAATACTGTCGGCGGCGCTTATGCTCTTCGGCTGCGGCGTGGTTGAAGACTACGAAACCGC
>SRXB01000148.1 GCA_009724975.1 bacterium
CGCCCTCGACTACGCCACCTCGCTGGGCGAGAAGAGCACACTCGGGCTGGGCGCGTCTGCAGGCTACATGGCCTACCGCGACGGAAGCGTCTACGTGGATTCCTCCGGCGACGGCTTTAAGGGGATAAGCGACGTGAACATAAAAGCCTCGATCTCGACCCCGCTGGCCGAGGCGCTTACCCTTGGCGCAACCGCGAACTACACCATCGTACCCGACGGCGACATCAACTCCGACAACGAGTTCTGGACCCTAACCTCGCTCACCTACGCATTCTAAGGAGCCTCCAGTACGGCCCGCGCCCGAAAAGCCTTCCGACACAAAGGCTCCTCCTTAGAGGGACCGGGCCGATTTTTAAAGCAAAAGGGCTGCCTTTTACGGCAGCCCTTTTTTTAGCCTCAAAATAACGGCGGCTTTTCGCGTTGCGGTTTCAATCCCTGTTGCCGCAACAAAAAATCATCGGAAAATAATGGTCATGCAATTTTGCAATGCCGGTTGACTGCCAGAATTCACGCCAATTTGTCAAATTCCGGCAGGGAGCTGATAGGGCAAATTGGGGATGAAAAGAAAAAGGGGCTAGGCTAAATCGCCTAACCCCTTGTTTTTACTGGAGCCGGGAAACGGACTTGAACCGTCGACCTACTGATTACGAATCAGTTGCTCTACCGACTGAGCTATCCCGGCTCTCAAGGTCGAAAGCCCCCGCAGGCGCGGGGGCTTTATTTGTTTTGGTGGAGCTGATCGGGATCGAACCGACGACCTCCTCGTTGCGAACGAGGCGCTCTCCCAGCTGAGCTACAGCCCCGATTAGGAGCGCAGAAGATAGCACAGCGCCCGCCGCCATGCAAGGGGATAGGATTATGTTTTGATGCGCTTTCTCAAATGCAGGTGGCCCGCTATGGCCTCGGCGCTGGCGGAAAGCCCAACCGGCTGGTTGACCAGTTCCTCTTTGCTTGTCACACCGAAGCCGCTTTCAAGTTTTCCGGCGAAGTAATCGTCCTGGAAACCGGCGAATTTGAGCTGGTGGCTGGTGGAATCGCAGACGAAGCGGCCCGTGGCGGGGATTTTCTTTTCCGAAAGGGCGCGCCTGAGCCCCGCTATCGCCTCGCCGCCCTGGGTGCAGACAACGTGGCCGTGGCGATTTCCAAAGAGCATGGAATCCATTATCTCCTGCTCGGTCACGGTTACGGCCTTGAAGCGTTCCTTGAAGTAGTTCTCCACAAGTCCCCTCACCTTAGGGAAGCTCACGGGGTTTCCTATCATCGCCGCCTGCGCGACTGAGGGGGTCACGCTCATGGGCTTGTATTCGCCAGTTTCGCGCCAGGTGGAGACGGGGTTGGCGTGGTGGCTCTGGACGCCGAGGATGAGGGGCAGGCCGTCGATGATTCCAAGGCGCGAAAGGTCCAAAAAACCCTCCATAATCGCCGTGACGTTGCCCGCGTTGCCGATGGGGACGGCCACGGTGACGTCCGCCGTCTTCCAACCCATCTGCTGGGCGACCTCGAAGGCAAAGGATTTTTGCCCAGAAATGCGCACCGGATTTTTTGAGTTCAGGAGGAAAACGTCATAGTTCTCGGCAAGCTCCTCGACTATTTTCATGCAATCGTCGAAGACGCCGGGAACCTCTATCACAGTCGCGCCGCTGCCAAGGGGCTGGCCGAGCTGCTGCGGGGTTACCTTGCCTTTGGGCAGGAGCACCACCGACTTCACCGCGGTTTTGGGTAGGTAGGAAAGATAGAGGGCCGCCGCCGCCGAGGTGTCGCCCGTGGAGGCGCAAATGCCCAAAACACCTTTGGTTTCGTGGTTTTTTATGTAATTGTTAAGGAAGGATATGGCGCTGGCCATACCACGGTCTTTAAAAGATGCGCTGGGGTTTTGCCCGTCGTTCTTGACGAAAAACTCCACCCCCATCCACTCCTCCATCTCGCCGTTGGCCTTTATGAGAGGAGTGTGGCCCTCGCCGAGGTAGATGATGTCGGAGAGCGGCACGTGGGGCAAAATCAACTCGTGAAAGAGGAAGATTCCCTTGAGCCCGGCGACGTCCAGCGACCTGCGAAGGTCGAAGACCCGCCTCCACTCCTCGCCGCTTCGGCTTTTTAGCGCCTCGAAGTTCTTGTCGACGATGCGAAGGAGGCTCTTGCACTTGGGGCAGGTGTAAAGAAGGCTCTCAAGGCCGAAGCTCTGGGCGCACGAGACGCACTCGTAGCGCACATCCGGCGCGTGAGCGGGCAAAAGGTCTATTCCGGTAAGGCTCTTCAGATTTTCGGGGGTCAATTTCTCAACTCCTGGGATGGGAATATTAAAAACGCGGCTATTTCATTTCATTAAAAAAAAATGGTCAAGGAAAATCCCCCCTGCTATCGTTAACAAAACCAAAAACCATTAAATCTTTTGGGCCACAGAGGCGAAAAGGGATAAACGATGCTTAAAATCACCTTCAACGGCCACGCAAACTTCCACTTCACCGACGGCAGGAGCCACCTACTCATCGACCCTTGGTTCACCGGCAACCCCTCGGCCAAGGGACGCCCCTTCGACTACGACCAGATAGACCTCATTTTGCTGACCCACGGCCACCGCGACCACCTTGGCGACGCGATAGATATCTCCAAAAAATACCAGGCACCAATAGCCGCTCCCTTCGAACTTGCCATGTTCTGCCAGCGGCGCGGGGCCAGCGTGGCCCAGATGAACCACGGCGGAAAGCTGGGCTTTGATTTTTGCACGGCCAAGATGGTCAACGCGGTCCACTCAAGCGCCTTCGTGGACAAGGGTGCCGAATACACCGGAAACCCCTGCGGCTACATAATTGAAATGGGCGGCAAAAAGGTCTATTTCACCGGCGACACCGCCCTCTTCGGCGACATGAAGCTCTACGGCGAACTTGAAAAGCCCGAGATAATGATTCTGCCCATAGGAGGAGTCTTCACCATGGGACCGGAGGACGCGGCGCTGGCCGTGGGGATGGTGGCTCCGAAATTCGCCATACCGATGCACTTCGGCACCTTCGAGATACTGGAGCAGAGCGCCGATTCCTTCGCCAAAGCCCTCTTGGGCTCCAAAACCGAGGCGGTGGCCCTCGCGCCCGGGCAGTCGGCCACCTTCTGAGCCCTTGGGGGTTGCCTTGCTCCCCCTTTTTGTAGATACTATTTCGCCTTGGTTAACGGCCCGCGAAAAGAGCGGGACCATTGATTCGGGAAGAAGATGCGCCAGATAAGCCCCACAGCCGCAAGCCAGCTCGGAAGCAGGTTTTATGTCCGCGAGGTCGACCGCGCTGGCAGGCCGCACATACTCCTTCGGGTGCCGAGCCTCGCAAACGCCGCTCAGGCGGAGCTTGGCATTGAGCTGGCCGAAAAAGAACGCGCAATAATCTTCACCGTCCTCCTTTACGACATACCAACCGAACCCGTCACCTACGCCATGGCCCTTGAGCCGGAGCTAAAGGAAGATTCCAACTTCCTGCGCTCCCTCATAGATTCGGTCGTCTTCCACATGCACCCCTGCGAACTGGTCGGCGAAGGCTACGAGGTCGGCGAGGCGATAAGCCTGCGCCTTCCCCCCAACCTCCTTTTGCGCTTAAAGCACCTCTCTCTTAGCTGGGACCTTCCCGCCAAAGCCGAGCCCTCGACCGACTCGGAAAATCTGGAGGAAAAAGAGCCGGCCAAAGACGATCTTTCTCAAAAACACCAGCCGGAAGCGGAAAAAGAAGAAGACCAGGACGACTGCCACGACCTTCGCACCGTGAAACCGGCGGCCCCTGGCGGCCCCGACCCGCGCGACACCGTAATAAAGAAGCTAAAAGAGCAGGTGCAGGGGTTAAGGCTTCAGGTAAAGGAAAAGGAAAAGCGCATTATTGAGCTAGAGGATGAGCTGGGGGCCATTAAAAGCGGCGGCAGGCAGTATAAACTGGAAAAAAAGAGCTGGTGGAATCCTTTCTAACCATTTTACTTGCAACGCCTTCGCCACTCGTGATACTAAGGCCCCTCCCAAGATTATGAATATCCCACGATGAGGAGTTATAGATATGTCCAGAGTTTGTGAAATCTGCCAGAAGGGCCCCTCGGTCGGCAACAACGTCAGCCACGCCAACAACAAGACCAAGCGCGTCCTCAACCCCAACCTTCAGACCGTCCGCGCCAAAACCGACAAGGGCGCCCGCCGCATCCGCGTCTGCACACGTTGCATCCGCTCCGGCAAGGTCGAGAAGGCCGCGTAGCCTATTCGCCTTTAGGAAAAGGCCGGGTCCCGAAAGGGTCGCCGGCTTTTTTTGCGCCTTCGCGCCGCCCCTGACAGCTCTTTTCCCATTTTAATTATTCATGATGCTGTATTTTTTGATATTATTGCATTGTAAGTTGCATTAGGGAGGCCATTACATGTTCGACAGCATTTCAAATTTTCTCTCTGGGGCCGACGCAAACGCAAACCTCAACCAGTTCAGCAACGACAACATCATAAACACCATCACCAGCCCTACCGGCCTTGGCATTTACATCGCCATAGCCGTTCTGATGGTCTACATGAAGCAGCGCATACTCTTTCTTCTCATGGTATGCGTAATGGGCGGCATCTTCATAACCCGCTATACCCTAACCGACACCGACGGCCCCAACGTCACCATGTTCGGCTTCATCGGCGCGACGGTCATCCTTGCCATCTACGTCATCTACACCGCCTTCATCAGGGAAGAATAGCCCCTTTGCGAAAAATCGGCCTCACGACCACCGTGCCCGTGGAGATAATCTTCGCCGCGGGCGCGGTTCCGGTAGATCTGAACAACATCTTCATCACCTCCAAAGAGCGCCGCGACTGGCTTGAAAAAGCCGAGGCCGCCGGTTTTCCCGGAACCTGCTGCAGCTGGATAAAGGGCCTTTACCAGGCGGCCAGGGAATGCGGAGCCGAAGGCGTAGTGGGCGTGATGGCCGGTGATTGCTCCAACACACACGCGCTCGTCGAGATATGGCAATTCGAGGGGCTAAAGACCTACCCCTTCGCCTTCCCCTACGACCGCTCCAAAGAGGCCCTAAGGGGCGAAATGGAGCGCCTATGCGCGAAACTGGGGGCGGATTTTCGCGAGGCCGAGGAGTGGAAGAAGCGGCTGGACCCCCTGCGCCGCCTGGCCGCCGAGGTGGACCGCCTTACGTGGGAGGAAAACCGCGTAACAGGCTTTGAAAACCACCTTCACCTCGTCAACGCCAGCGATTTTCTCTCCGACACCGCCCGCTACGAGGCTGAAATAACCGCCTTCATCGAAACCGCCAGAAAGCGTGCGCCGCTGAAGGAATCCATACGCCTGGGCTACATTGGCGTGCCGCCTATTTTCGACGACCTTTACCAGTCCGCCGAGGCCCTTGGGGCCAGGGTCGTCTTCAACGAGGTGCAAAGGCAGTTTTCCCTCCCCTATTTCGGTGATTCGCTCATCGACGCCTACTCCAAATACACCTACCCCTACGACGTCTTCGGACGCATCGAAGACATCAAGCGCGAGATAGAGCGCCGCAGAATAGACGGCATCATCAATTACGCCCAATCCTTCTGCTTTCGGCAGATGGAGGAGGTCATCTTCAAAAAGAGCCTCGGAGTCCCCGTCCTCACCATCGAGGGCGACCGGCCAATGGCGCTC
>SRXB01000471.1 GCA_009724975.1 bacterium
TGGGAGGGCACTATTATGGGCCTGCCGTTGGCGGGGCTGAGGATGTTGTTGGTGGACATCATCAGCACGCGGGCCTCTATTTGCGCCTCTATGGTGAGGGGCACGTGGACCGCCATCTGGTCGCCGTCGAAGTCGGCGTTGTAGGCGGTGCAGACCAGCGGGTGAAGCTGTATGGCCTTGCCTTCCACCAGAACCGGCTCGAAAGCCTGGATGCCGAGGCGGTGGAGGGTGGGGGCGCGGTTGAGCATGACGGGGTGCTCGCGGGTGACTTCCGCGAGGATGTCCCAGACGACGTCCTCTTCGCGCTCGACCATCTTCTTGGCGGACTTGATGGTGGCGGCAAGGCCGCGCTCCTCAAGTTTGTTGAAGACGAAGGGCTTGAAGAGTTCGAGGGCCATTATCTTGGGCAGGCCGCACTGGTGGAGTTTCAGCTCTGGGCCGACGACGATGACGGAACGGCCCGAGTAGTCAACGCGCTTGCCCAGAAGGTTCTGGCGGAAGCGGCCCTGCTTGCCCTTGAGCATGTCGGAGAGGGATTTGAGCGGCCTTCTGTTGGCTCCGGTGATGGTGCGTCCGCGCCTGCCGTTGTCGAAGAGTGCATCGACCGCTTCCTGGAGCATGCGCTTTTCGTTCTTGATGATGATGTCGGGCGCGTTGAGGTCCAGGAGCCTTTTGAGGCGGTTGTTTCTGTTTATCACCCTGCGATAGAGGTCGTTGAGGTCGCTTGTGGCGAACCTGCCGCCTTCGAGGGGGACGAGGGGGCGAAGGTCGGGCGGCAGGACGGGAATCACTTCCAGAATCATGTCCTGCGGGTGGTTGCCCGAGAGTTTGAAGGCGTTGACTATCTTCAGGCGCTTTGAGTATTTCTTGCGCTTGGCCTTGGAGTTGGCGTCGACCATCTCCGAACGCAGCATTTCGCCGAGTTCGGCCATGTTCAAGCTGGTCAGGTACTTCCTTACGGCTTCCGCGCCCATGCCAGCCTCGAATTCGGCCCCGAAGGTCTGCACGAGGTCGCGGTATTTCTCCTCGGAGATTATTTCGCCCGCCTCAAGGCCGGTTTTGCCGGCGTCGACGACGATGTAGGCCTCGTAGTAGAGGACGCGCTCAAGGTCCTTGAGCTTTACGCCGAGGAGGCTGCCTATCCTGGAGGGAAGGCTTCTCAGGAACCAGACGTGGGCTACGGAGGTGGCAAGCTCGATGTGGCCCATGCGCTCTCTCCTCACGGAGGAGCGTATGACCTCGACGCCGCACTTTTCGCAGACCAC
>SRXB01000472.1 GCA_009724975.1 bacterium
CCGCGCTCGGCGGCCTTGACCAGCGCCCTCATGGTCTTGTTGAGCGGCGCGGGGATTGCGGCGTTGGCGGCATAATCTATGATTTTGCCGTTTATGAAATCTATCTCGGTCCGCCTGCCCTTTTCTATGTCCTGCAACATCGAGGGTTTGTGCGCGCCTGCGCCGCGCAGGTAATCCACCGCGTAGCGGTAAAAATCCCAGCCAAGCGATATTTCGTTGGCACGCGCCACCGTTATGCACTCCTTTAAAAGGCTGTCGACGGTGTCGAAGATGAAGGGGTCGCGCATCGCCTCGGCCATAGTCATCCCAGTGACCGCGCAAAGAGGGCTTAGCGCCGCGTTGAGTATGGTTTTTCGCCAAACGAGGTCGACGATATTTTCCGCGCGCACGGTTGGCAGGCCGCCGCGCGTCAGGATGGAGGAAAGTTCGCTGGCCGCGTCTTTGCCGCTTTCCTCCATCTCGCAAATATAGTGCGGCGGGTGGTGAAAGGCCGCCGATACCCTGCCCGGGCCGTCGGGCGAGACGCCGAAATTGACCACGGCGCGAAGAACCCTCTCCCTGCCCAGCGTTTCGGCAAGGGCAAGCTCGGTGTCTATCCCGTTTTGCCAGCTGACCACGAACATATCTTCGGTGATGAAGGAATGTATCGCCGAGGCGATGAGGCTTACGGCGTTCGCCTTGGAGGCGACGAAAATCACCTCCGGCTCCCCCTCCCCCAGCTCGTCAACCATCTCTATCACGCGGCGAACCCTGCCGGAAAGCTCAATCGCGCCGCCAATTTCAATGCCGCTTTCGGCGGCTCTTCCCGCAAGCGAGGTATCGACGTCGCAAAGGGTGACCTCGCACCCCGCCGACGCTAGCGCCGCGGAAAGAGTAAGACCAACAGGCCCCGCGCCTATTACCCCAACCCTCTTGAATCTAAAGCCTCTTTCCATCCTTTAGCTCCCCGACTCTGAATCAAGCGCCCCGAAAGCCTTCGCGTCCAGAATCAGCGCGCCGCCCTCGCGCAAAATCCTCACACCCTCCTCGTGCTGGCGAAAGCGAATTATCATCACAGCCCCCGCTCCGGAAAACCCGGCAAAAGCGTACATGACCCCCCCGTCCACGTGGCGCTGGAAGCGCTTTTCCAAAAGGGCCGCCAGACTCCCCGGGACATCCGGACCCAGACCCGCCGCCACATCGTCAATCTTGGCCGGCCAGTGCTTTTCCATTGCGATGCGCCGCGCCTTGGCCATATCCGAAACAATCAGCCGAAGCAC
>SRXB01000149.1 GCA_009724975.1 bacterium
GCCGAGGATTGTGGTCGAGGGGGTTGCGATACGCGGCGGCGAGATGGATTTTTCGGACCGCAAAATCAACCCCGCCTACCGCGCCAAGATGGTGGGGATAACGGGCAAGGTGGCTAAGATGTCCTCGATGGAGATGAAGGGCGGCGAGGTGAACCTAATCGGCAGCCTCGATTCCGCCGCGCCCTTCGAGATGACCGGCACAATCAATCCTCTGGCGAAAGATATGCTGGTGGATATCAAATTCGACTTCAGGAACATGGACTTGAGTCCCCTCACCCCCTACTCGTCCCGTTACCTTGGCTATAAAATCGCCAAGGGAAAGCTGGGGCTGGCGCTCAAATACAAAATACTGGGGAAGAAGCTGGATTCGGAGAACAAGGTCATCTGCGACCAGCTCACCCTTGGCGAGGAGGTGGAAAGCCCCGACGCCATCGGCATTCCCGTGGGGTTCGCCCTTGCGCTCCTGACCGACCGAAACGGCGTCATCGACCTCGACGTGCCGGTTTCAGGCACTCTTGACGACCCTGAATTCAGCCTCGGCAGGATAATCTGGAAGGTAATAGTCAATATCCTCGTGAAGGCGGTCACCTCGCCCTTCAACCTCATCGCTTCCCTCTTCGGCGGGGGCGAGGATATCTCTTTCGCCTCTTTTGAACCGGCGACCGCTGCAATTTCCCCGACCGAGGCAGGGCGCATAGACAAACTGGTTAAGGCTATGGAGGAGCGGCCCGCACTGAAGGTTGAGGTGCGCGGCTACGTCGATGTGGAGGAGGACAAGCTGGCCCTTCGCGCCCAGCGCTTCGAGAAGAAGCTAAAAGCCGAGAAGGTGCGGCTGATGGTGGAAAAGGGGCAGGCGGCGGTAAAGGTAGACGAGGCCGTTTACACGCCGGAGGAGCGTCCCGCGCTCATCGCGGGGGCCTTCGAGCGCGAAAAGATTCCGCGTCCCGCCTCGGACACCAGAAAAACCACCCCCGAGGAGATGGAGCACCTTCTTTTGACCAACACCCTCATCACCGACGGCGACCTGCGCGATCTGGCGGGGCAACGCGCCCGCGCGGTGGTTGATTACATCAACGCAGCCAAGAAAATAGACCCCGCACGGGTCTTTCTGGCCGAGGCCGATGGTCTTGAGCCGAAGGTGCGGGAGGGGATGCCCAAGCGCGCCGTCGATTTCGTGCTCAAGTGAGAAAGGCGCGGCTTGCCCTAACGGCGGCGGTGGTTCTGACCGCCTCGGGCGCCGCCGCGCTGGAATCGGGTACGCTTACCGGCAAGGTGGTTTACCTTAATATGGGTATAGAAGAGGCCGTGGTTGAGGCGGTTGGAGAGGGCGGCGCGGTCTTTCGCTCCAAAAGCTCTTACCACGGAGATTTCATTCTCAAATTGCCCTTGGGCTCCTATAAATTGGCCGCCATGAGCGCCTTGACGCGTGGCAATGCCGTGTTTGACCTCTCCTCCCCGCCAAAAGAAGTGAATCTCACCCCCCAAAGGTCGCGCATAGACCGCCTTACCCTTGAGCTGACGCCGAATTAGGCCAGACATCCTACTGATTTAGCGCGGAGAGCTCAGGTAAGGCAAAGAGGGGATTGCTTTCCTGAATTGCGGCGCATGCGCTCAAGTGAACGCGCCCTAGGCTTTATCTCCCTTTCCGGTTATTCCCACCTGAACGCGGGCAAAAAAAACGGGACTCCCGAGGGAGTCCCGTTTTCATTTACAGCTAGGTGTTTTTTACTTCTCTTCGAGAACCGGGATTCTCATGCCGTAGAAGCTTCTCCAGACGAAGACGGTGGAGAGGAGGAAGAAGATCACGGCGGCGGTTATCGCGGTGGCCGGGCTCAGGGTTATCGCCAGCTCGACGGCGAGAAGGCCGAAGAGGGTGGTGAACTTGATGACCGGGTTGAGCGCGACGGAGGAGGTGTCCTTGAAGGGGTCGCCCACGGTGTCGCCGACGACGCTGGCGTCGTGGAGGGGGGTACCCTTCATGTTCAGCTCGGTCTCGACGAGTTTCTTGGCGTTGTCCCAGGCGCCGCCGGCGTTGGCCATGAAGATAGCCTGGTAGAGGCCGAAGATCGCTATCGAGATCAGGTAGCCGATGAAGAAGAAGTGGTTGACGCAGGCGAAAGCCAGCGTGGAGAAGAAGACCGCGAGGAAGATGTTGAACATGCCCTTCTGCGCGTACTGGGTGCAGATTTCGACGACCTTCTTGGAGTCCTCGACGGAGGCCTTCTCGGCGCCGGAGTCGAGGTTGATGTTCTGCTTGATGAACTCGACGGCGCGGTAGGCGCCGGTGGCGACGGCCTGGCAGGCCGCGCCGGAGAACCAGAAGATCATCGCGCCGCCGGTGACGAGACCGAGGAGGAAGAGCGGGTTGATGATCGAGAGGCCCTTGTAGACTTCATCCACGCCGAAGGTGCCGTTGAGCACCTGGATGATGGAGAAGATGAGGGTGGTGGCGCCGACGACGGCGGTGCCGATGAGAACGGGCTTGGCGGTGGCCTTGAAGGTGTTGCCGGCGCCGTCGTTCTCTTCGAGGTACATCTTGGCTTCTTCGAAGTCGGGCTTGAAGCCGAAGTCCTTCTCAATCTCCTTCTCGATGTTCGGAAGCGACTCGATGGTGGAGAGCTCGTAGACGGACTGGGCGTTGTCGGTGACGGGGCCGTAGGAGTCGACCGCGATGGTGACGGGACCCATGCCGAGGAAGCCGAAGGCCACGAGGCCGAAGGCGAAGATCGCCGGAGCGGCCATGAAGCTGGCGAGCCCCATGGTGCTGAAGTACCAGGCGCCGCCCATGAGGATTACGATGCAAAGACCCATCCAGTAGGCGGAGAAGTAACCGGCGACGAGGCCGCCGATGATGTTGAGGGAGGGGCCGCCTTCCTTGGATGCGGTGACGACTTCCTTGACGTGTCCGGACTTGGTGGAGGTGAAGACCTTGACCAGCTCGGGGATGAGCGCGCCTGCGAGGGTGCCGCAGGTGATGATGGTGGAGAGTTTCCACCACAGGCCGTCCGGCAGGTTCCCGATGAGGACGCTGGAGAGGACGTAGGTCATCACGATGGAGACTATCGAGGTGAGCCACACGAGGGTGGTCAGGGGAATTTCAAAGTCGAACTTCTTGGCGTTGCCGTATTTGCCCTTCGCCCAGGCGCCGTTGAGGAAGTAGGAGAGGGCGGAGGTCACGATCATGCCGACGCGCATGACGAAGATCCAGACGAGCAGGGCGACCTGGATTTTCACGTCCTGGACGGCGAGAAGTATGAAGGTGATGAGCGCGACGCCGGTGACGCCGTAGGTCTCGAAACCGTCGGCGGTGGGGCCTACGGAGTCGCCCGCGTTGTCGCCGGTGCAGTCGGCTATGACGCCGGGGTTGCGGGCATCGTCTTCCTTGATCTTGAAGACGATCTTCATCAGGTCGGAGCCGATGTCGGCGATCTTGGTGAAGATGCCGCCCGCTATGCGCAGGGCCGCGGCGCCGAGGGACTCGCCGATGGCGAAGCCGATGAAGCAGGGTCCGGCGGATTCTCCGGGGATGAAGAGGAGGATGGCGAGCATCAGCACGAGCTCAACGGAGATGAGGAGCATGCCGATGGACATGCCGGCCTTCAGCGGAATGGCCATGGTGGGGAAGGGCTTGCCGCCGAGGGAGGCGAAGGCGGTGCGGGAGTTGGCGAAGGTGTTGATGCGGATGCCGAACCACGCGACCGCGACTGAACCGAGTATGCCGATGATGGAGAAGATGAGGACCACTATTACCTGGCCCCAGCTCATCGGGGTTTGGGCGAGGAACTTGAAGTAGGCTACCATTATGACCGCGATGAAAACCCACAGTATGGCGATGAACTTGATCTGGGTCAGCAGGTAGGTCTTGCAGGTCTCGTAGATGAGCTCGGAGATTTCGAGCATCGACTTGTGGACCGGCAGGTTGCGGATCTGGGAGTACTGGATGAGGCCGAAAACTATGCCGCCGATGCAGATGACAAGGCCGATCATGAGAAGGTTGTGGCCCGTCATGCCCATGAAGCTGCCCCCCAGTTCGGGGATCTTGAGGTCGGCTTCGCTGGCCAGCGCCGTGGTGCCCATAAGGGTCATCATCACGGCGAAGAGCGCCAGCTTGAGCCGGTCAGCGCCCTTAAGCGCTACGCTGAGAATGCCTTTCATGTAATTCCTCCATTTAGAGAAGCCAATGGAAACCCGGCGCGCCGGAAAATAACGCGCCTGATTTCCGGTTGATTAGCGTCCTTGAAGTTTAGGAGCGTGCCTTATACGACAACCGCCGCCCCGTGGGCAACAGATTTGCTAGCCCCTGTTTTAAAATCTTTCAGACCCCTGCCGCGGGGCAAACCGCAAGACCGCGCCGCTACTGGCGAAATCCGCGTCAAAAAAAGCAAGCCGCGCCTGGGCGGCCCCAATAAAAAAGGCGGTTTGCCGCCCCACCCCCCCGCATGGCCTCGGGAAGGGGCCAGGAAGGGCGATGCCGTTTTGCGGTCAAACAGCGTTTACTTCGGCGAATTTCCTTATATCGAAAGGATTTTCAGGTCTTCGCCCCGCCTCCTCGGCAAGGGGCGTAGGTCAAATTCGCCCGGTTTTTTTAGCCACGTAATTTTTAAACGCTAACGGTCTCATTTTCAAGGTTTTTTTGAACAGCTCCTTCACAAGTCATACAAGCAGAGGGCAAATGCACTTAAACAGTGGCGAATCGCTCCGTCGCCGCGAGCAAGTAAACCAATTCGCCTAAATTGGTTGACAGCCCCCCTCCTCATAAAATATCTTCCCCGAAAGACCATTCAAAAAGGGGCCAGATGCGCCGGATCGACGAAAAAATCTCAAAAACCCTTGCCCTGCTTGGGGCCGAGGGCCGCCTTCGCCGCCTTCCGGAGGTAGAGACCAGGGGCAGGCACGCCATTTTCGGCGGCAAAAAACTCCTGAATCTCTCGTCGAACGATTACCTCGGCCTGGGGGGAGACGAAGAGCTTTGGGCCGAGTTTCACCGCCGCAAGGGGGAATTTCTTGGCGGAGGCTTTGAATTTTCCGCCTCCTCGTCGCGCCTTCTCACAGGCAACCACCCTTCATACATTATCTTGGAGAAAAAGCTCTCGGCCCTCCACGGCGGCAGGGCGGCCCTCGCCCTCAACAGCGGCTACCACGCCAACGTCGGGATAATACCCGCCCTCGCCGGCCCGAAAGACCTCATCCTCTCCGACAAACTGAACCACGCATCAATAATAGACGGAATCTTGCTCAGCGGCGCCAAGTTCAAGCGCTACCGACACCTCGACTGCGCCGCCCTGGAAGAGATTCTCAGCCGCGAGCGCCAAAACTTCGAGAACGTATTCATAATAACCGAATCGGTCTTCAGCATGGACGGCGACCGCGCCGACCTCAAAAAACTCGTCGCCCTCAAAAAAGAGTACGAAGCGTTCCTCATCGTCGACGAGGCCCACGGGGTCGGCGTCTTCGGCGAAAAGGGGCTTGGGCTAGCCGAAGAGGCCGATGTCGCTGGCGAAATAGACCTGGTCATCGGAACCTTCGGCAAGGC
>SRXB01000473.1 GCA_009724975.1 bacterium
CTCCGGCCTTTCCCTCGGGGCGGCGAATCTTTGGACACCTCACGTAAAAGGCGAGCGCGGCGCTTTGGCGTCGAGTCGCAGGGGCGTGTTTGGCGCTACCTTTCCACGAGGAAAGGTAGCAAAGAAAAAAATCAATCAAACAAAGCAAACCACGCCGAAGGCTCGCTTCGCTCGTGGCTCGCAAATCAATTTATTCGGGCGAAGGTTTTACCTTTCGACAACTTCCACTTTAGCCGAATATTCCTTGCCATCCCTCGTCCAGATCACCGTAGCCGAATCGCCGGGGGCCAGTTTTTTCAAAAGCGCCGAATAATCCTTAAGATCGCCGATTTTTTCGCCCCCCAGCGCGGTTATGACGTCGCCTGCCAAAAGCCCCGCCTTTTGAGCCGGTGAACCCTCCGAGACGGAAGCAACCTTCACCCCGCTCCCCTCGTAAGAAAAATCCGGCATGGTGCCAAGGCTCACCTTCCGCGCCCCGCCCTGCGACTGGGGAGAACCATGTCCGCCGCCAAGGGTAGGCGTTAGCGCGCCGCTGGGTCCTGCTAGGTATTCCGCCGCCTCCTTGGCGACCGCGGCCACCGCCACAAGGCCATCGAGGTCGATTTTATCCGCCGTGTCCGACGGCGAGTGGTAATCGGCGTGGGCGCCGGTGAAAAGCTGCACCGCCGGGACGCCTTTTTCATGGAAAGAGGCCTGATCGGAGGAGCCGAGATCTTTGGCGACCGATTCAACCTTCGCTCCGGTCACGAAACCCGCGCCGGTGAAGATGTGGACCCACTCGCGGGCCGAACCCGCGCCCAGTGCGAGGATTTTTCCGTCGCCGAGCCTGCCCACCGTATCGAGATTAATCATGCCGACCATCTTCGAGGCGGGATAATCGCCGGAATGCTCCACAAACCACTTCGACCCGCCGCGCCCCGACTCCTCGGCGGAGAAAACCGCGAAAATTATCGGCCTCTCCTGCGGATTGGCGGCAAAATATCTGGCCAGCTCAAGCAAAACCGCCACCCCCGAGGCGTTGTCGTCCGCCCCCGGGTGGATCTTGCCCTCGTTGCCCTTTTTCGGGTTTGGCCACCCCTGCCCGAGGTGGTCAAGGTGAGCTCCCATGACCACGCTTTGCCCCGCAAGGTCGGGGTTTTTGCCCTTCACAACGCCGATGACGTTGGAGGCGTCGCCCCCGCACTCGGCCCCGTCCGCCTTAAACCTTTGCCTGAAACCTTCGGCGGAAAATGGCGAAAGGCCAAGTGCCCTGAACTC
>SRXB01000150.1 GCA_009724975.1 bacterium
CAATCCTTTACGTTTTATGGAGCACCAAAGCGCCGGAGTTAAAAACGTGCGGTTTGCGATGCGTGACGCCAAAGTAATGGCTTCTTCAGAGGAGGGAAGGACGGCCTGATCGGAAACCGGCGAGAGGCAGTCGCAAAGAAAAACAAGGCTTTCCGGCAATTTCTTAATTGCCATATTGTTTATCCAGAAGTTCGCCGACGTCTTTTATTGAGTCGTATGCCAGGTTGAAAGCTGGGACCCGGTTGAAAAAACCGATGATCTTTTTCGCTTTTTCAAGAGTTAAATCCTGGCTGTAATGGTAGCCCGAAGCCGTTATCCTGTCGATGGCGCAGTATGGAGAGATGGGGGAGAGGAGAGGCTTTGCCCCCCTTTTTATTTCTGGAAATAATAATCTGCAAGGCTCGACCGACGTTTCGGGTGGGCAGGGAGCCAAAAGATAGCGAATCTCTTTGCCGTCGGGCCGTTCCTATGTCATGGCGTCGGATAAATTAGGGAAACTTCCCACCAAAAGAGGCCAACTGCCGGGTTTAAGGCCAATGCTGAGAGGCAATGCCATAACTTGGCCCAAATCCCCGACTACGGCAACCTCGTCGCTTAATATATTCCATCCCGAATTGTAAAGTCCCGCAGAGATTGTTGATTTGCCAGAGCCCGACACGCCCGGAAAAATCAGACACGCGCCTTTTTTTTCAACCGCGCAGGCGTGCATGGCTAAAAGAAAGTCAGTGCGCTGATAGGCTATCTTTCTTATCAGGTCGAACAATGGCGGAAGGATTTGGCATTTTGCAAGGGGACCGTATTGGGTCTCCCCGTTTACGGTTATAAAGTATGCTCCGTCTTTTTTTAAGCATTGGATGAGAAAATCATGAGGCTTTTTTACCGATGTTGTTAGATGTTTAAAATAGGGCCAGATGATTTTTTGAATATTTGGTTCCGGTACTGAGAGTAAAAAGTTTGTGCCAAGTAGCCTTATGGTCCTACCCTCCGCGGGAAAGATTTTCGGCAAGGCGGGGAATGCCCCGCTTTGGACCTTTTCGGGCGCTTTTTCAGTTCCCTCCCAGAGTTTGATAATCCCGTCGACGGCGCTCCTTAGGGCTTCTTTAAAATTGGGATTTTTTGTGGCAAGTTCGCCGAGTATTTCGTTTGGCGAAGAGCCCTCGTCTAGCTTAAGAATGGAAAATGAGGCGGCGGCATCGAGGCCGAAGAGGCTTTTTTGGCTTTGCGAGAAGACGATGGAGCGCTCCCCCATGGGGAAAAGCGCAAGCCTCCCCCCCTTGAGGAGAAGCATCGGTGGATCCTCTCCATTTGAGGTTTTTTTCGTTGTACTGTCCATTCACTACGCCCAATGGGCTCCGGCAAGGCGGTTTAGAATTTATCGCATCCTCTTCACGCCGGTTTGGCAAATGAGGCGGAGTATAAGATTGATACACAAAAGATAATGTTCAGCTCTCGTCGCTTATAACCTTTTTGTATTCGTTTATTCTCGCCGAAGACTGGCAGGTGTTTAGCACCGTGCCGCTAGAGTCTAAAGCCGTCACCCTGTAGGTGTAGAAGACACCTTTGGATAAGCCTGGGTCGGTATATGTGGTGTCGTTTGTCACCAGCGTTTCCCTTCGCCCGTTTTCGCCTAATATGTCAACGCGGTAACATGCGGCGGATTTAACTTTGGGCCAGGTGATGACGGCGGTTTCTTTCCTCAACTCGATGCGCAAAGGAGGCAGCCCCTCTTCGATGGAAGCGTGGGGTGGGTCGGCAACCGGAGCTTTTGGACCCTCGTTGCTTATGTCGGCACCGCATCCACATAAGAACAACGTGAGCGCAAGGGCAAGGACTGTGCGCACTTGTGTTTTCATCTTCGCGCACCTCATGGCGTGCAGCCGCCGGGGGGGCATATGAGTTTTTGAACTCTTCTTCCCGTGGTGTCGTAGTAGACGTCGCTTATGTTTCCGGGAACCAGGAGCGAAACCGTCGATTTGCCCGCGTCGGCGTCGTTTGCGTTCTTTTGGTAGAATCTCACCACAACGGGGGTTCCCGCGTCGGCCCAGGGCGACGCATCAGCCCTCGCGGAGGGCACGGCGAAGTCAGTGGTGTAGTGGAAATAGTCGGCCACCTCGCCGTGGTAGCCCCAGGGAGAGCTTTCCACTAGGTACGGGGCCGTTAGCGTCGCGCTGAAGATGCGGTTAGCGTCTCCGAAGCTGTCGCCGCAGGAGCCGTCCACTATGCCGGTGCAGTCAAAGATGGCCATCACCGTGACGTAGGAGGAGTCGTAGCCCACCAGCGTCCAGTCTATCGTCTGGGTCGTCCCCGCGTTCATCTTCTCTGCCATGGAGAGGGTTTCGAGTACCGGAGGTACGCGGCTACTCGCCTCGGAGCGCACGGGCGCAACTGTCTTGGGGTCGGAGCCGTTTGTGAACTCGTAAATATCCTTGTAGCCGTCGGAATCGGAGTCGGAAGTGCCGCTGGCGGTGGTGAGGTTGCCAAAATGGTAGCGCTCCCACTCGTCGGGAAGTCCGTCGGAGTCGACGTCCTGGCCGTACCTTGATTCGGAGGGCCAGTTGTCGTAGCCGTCCGCCAGGCCGTCGCCGTCGGTGTCGGTGAGGGCGCCGTTCATTTTGATTGTGACGGTGGACTGGGTGGTGCCCAGCTCAAGGTCGGACCCGCAGGTGATCATGGTCAGCTTGATGTCGAAGGACTTGTCGGCTCCGGCCAGGTTTAGGTTGTTTATAGGGATGTATATTGAGCGGCTGGAGTAGTCGCCAAGGGGCCAGACCAGATACTGGCTCTGCCCTTCGTACTCTACGTTTTCCCTGGCCGTTGAACCCACGGTATTTATGAATGCCTTTATCGAATCTGAAGAGGAGCAGGCCTGACCTCCGTTTACGACGCCCACGGTCACGTAGCCCGCGTCTTCGTTTACCGTGTAACTCGGCTGGGCGAGGCCCAACGACGAGTAATTGTATACGCCGAAGTCATAGGCGCATGAGGGCGGGTTTTGAATGCGTAACCACCGCGTATAAGTCATGTCGTCAAAGAGGAGCCTCGCGCGCCAGCGGTATTTGGCGCCTTTTGTCAGACCTGTTACCACGCCCGACGAGACCGAACCCGGATTGGCCCAGGCTGGGGCTGTCCCCGTGGGGACTCCGGTGAAAGCTGTGCCGAGGGGCCTCATCTCCCACTGGATCTTGGCCCTTGGGACTGACGACGAAGGGATTTTGGCTGAAAGCATTGCGGAATTGTCGTAGCGGGAAATCATTCCCTGCGCTATGGGCCGCAACCCGTCTTTTGTCCACTGCCTCAGCCCATAGGAAACGCCTCCGCCGTTCCCCATGTAGAGGTAGGCGCGGCCCTGATACGAGTTGTAGCCATATGCCCCAATCACCACGTCGGCGTAACCGTCGCCGTTCACGTCTCCCGCGCTGGCCACGGAAGAGCCGAAGTAATTGAAGGTGGCTTCGCCCGTGAAGGTGGCTGCGGGGGTGGAGGAGAGGCCTGAAGCCGAGCCGAGGTAGAGGTAGGCGCGGCCATAATACGTGTTGTAGCGTTCTGCCCCAATCACCACGTCGGCGTAACCGTCGCCGTTGACATCGCCCGCGCTGGCCACGGAAGAGCCGAAGTAATGGTAGGTGGCTTCGCCCGTGAAGGTGGCTGCGGGGGTGGAGGAGAGGCCTGAAGCCGAGCCGAGGTAGAGGTAGGCGCGGCCCTGATAAGAGTTGTAGTAAGGTCCCCCAATCACCACGTCGGAGTAACCGTCGCCGTTGACATCGCCCGCGCTGGCCACGGAACGGCCGAAGTAACTGCCTGCCGCTTCGCCCGCTAAGGTGGCTGCGGGGGTTAAACGGAGGCCTGAAGCCGAGCCGAGGTAGAGGTAGGCGCGGCCCTGATTCGAGTTGTAGCCATATGCCCCAATCACCACGTCGGAGTAGCCGTCGCCGTTGACGTCTCCCGCGCTGGCCACGGAAGACCCGAAGTAATTGCCGGTGGCTTCGCCCGTGAAGGCGGCTGCGGGGGTTGAAGCGAGGCCTGAAGCCGAGCCGAGGTAGAGGTAGGCGCGGCCCCGATCCGAGTTGTAGCCATATGCCCCAATCACCACGTCGGAGTAGCCGTCGCCGTTGACATCGCCCGCGCTGGCCACGGAAGAGCCGAAGTAATTGCTGGTGGCTTCGCCCGTGAAGGTGGCTGCGGGGGTTGAAGCGAGGCCTGAAGCCGAGCCGAGGTAGAGGTAGGCGCGGCCCTGATTAAAGTTGTAGATACTTGCCCCAATCACCACGTCGGAGTAACCGTCGCCGTTGACATCGCCCGCGCTGGCCACGGAAGAGCCGAAGTAACTGCCTGCCGCTTCGCCCGCTAAGGTGGCTGCGGGGGTTGAAGCGAGGCCTGAAGCCGAGCCGAGGTAGAGGTAGGCGCGGCCCTGATCTGAGTTGTAGCGTTTTGCCCCAACCATCACGTCGGAGTAACCGTCGCCGTTGACGTCGCCCGCGCTGGCCACTGAAACGCCTAAGTAAGCGTAGGCGGTTTCCGTGAAGGTGACCGCGGGGCCGCTCCCCAGCGGGGCCGGGGCGGGGCCAAATCCGCCCGTGAAGAGAAAAGCCCTGCCCTCGTCGGCCTGGCCGTTGTCGTAGGTTCTGGCTCCGACGATTATGTCGGCGTACCCGTCGCCGTTGACGTCTCCCGCACCGGCAACGGAAGAGCCGAACATGGCGCCGGTCTGGTTTGCTTCCAGCATGGCCGAGGGCGTGGACGGCAGTCCCGACGCGCTTCCGTAATAGACGAAAACCGCGCCCTCGTCGGTTTCTCCGTTGTCGTAGTTTCTGGCTCCGACGATTATGTCGGCGTACCCGTCGCCGTTGACGTCTCCCGCACCGGCAACGGAAGAGCCGGACATGGCGCCGGTCTGGTTTGCTTCCAGCATGGCCGAGGGCGTGGACGGCAGTCCCGACGCGCTTCCGTGATAGATGAAAACCGCGCCCTCGTCGGCCTCGCCGTTGGAATAGTTGGGAGCGCCGACGATTACGTCACCGTACCCGTCGCCGTTCACGTCCCCTGCACCGGCGACGGAGCTGCCGAAATAGGCGTATGCCTGGTTAGATTCCAGAATGACCGCAGGGGTGGACGACAGTCCCGAAGCGCTTCCGTGATAGACGAAGGCCGCGCCCTCGCAGTCCTCGCCGTTGTCGTAGTAAGGAGCGCCTACGATTACATCACCGTACCCGTCGCCGTTCACGTTCCCCGCACCGGCGACAGAAGAGCCGAAACCGGCGTATGCCTGATTTGACTCCAACATGGTTGAGTAGGCCGAGGAAACGCCGGAGACGGAGCCGTGGTAGATGAAGGCCGCCCCCTCGTCTTCCTCGCCGTTGTCGTAGTAAGGAGCGCCTACGATTACATCACCGTACCCGTCGCCGTTGACGTCTCCCGCACCGGCAACGGAAGAGCCGAACATGGCGCCGGACTGGTTTGCTTCCAGCATGGCCGAGGGCGTGGACGGCAGTCCCGACGCGCTTCCGTAATAGA
>SRXB01000474.1 GCA_009724975.1 bacterium
TGGTCTGTCCCGCTCCCCGTGGACAGCGGGTTAAGCACTAAGCACGGAACGACGGCGTTCGAACTCAACCGGGGTCAAATACCCCAAGGTCGAATGACGTCGTTGGTGATTGTAAAAGCGGATGTAATCAAACACATCTGTACGTGCCTCCTCGTAGCTTCGGTAGTGGGTCAAATAAACCCGCTCCGACTTCAGCGAACGGAAGAAGCTTTCCATCGCCGCATTATCCCAGCAGTTCCCGGCGCGGGAGTGACTCGGTACCATCCCATGCCGCTTCAGTAGTGCCTGGTAGTCAAAGGCACAGTACTGACTCCCGCGGTCCGAATGCAGAATCACCTCTCCAGCAGGCTGGCGACGCGCCACCGCCATCGTCAGGGCAGCATGCACCAGTTCTTGCTGCATGCGGTGATGCATGGCCCAGCCCACTATCGCCCGGGAGTACAAGTCCAGTACCACCGCCAAGTACAGCCACCCTTCACCAGTCCGGATATAGGTCATATCCGACACCCACCGCTGATTGACGTCACCAGCAGCGAATTGTCGCTGTAACAGATTGGGCGCTACGGGGAGAAGATGTTGGCCGCCACTCACGGGTCGCCAACGTTTACGGGTTCTGACCCGGATACCGCTTCGCCGCATCAAGCCCGCGATGCGATGCCGCCCACAAGCGAAGCCCTGGGCGAGAAGTTCGGCATGAATGCGCCGATGGCCATAGATACCATGGACCTCGGCATGAATCAGCCGGATTTCGCGCAGTAGTTGTCGGTTCGCCATCTCTCGCGCCGAAGGTGCGCGGTGTAGCCATGCGTAGTAGCCACTGCGGGACACGCGAAACAGTTGGCACATCGGCGCCACCGGGTAGCGGCCCGACAGTGCCTGAATCGCGCGGAATCTCACTTCGTGGGTTGCGAGAAGATGGCGAGCGCCTTTTTTAGGACATCGCGCTCCATGGTGACGCGAGCCAGTTCGTCACGCAGTCGTTTCAGCTCGGCGGCTTCGCCGCTCTGTTTGCCTCGGCCCGGGAAAGCATCGGGGCCGGCATCTTGAAACTGACGTTTCCACTTACCCAGCAGTGACTCGGTAATGTCGAAGGCTTGGGCAACATGTCGTAATGGAGTGCCGGCAAGCACCTGCTCAACTGCTTCGCGCTTGAGGGACTCCGGAAAAGTACGTCTGGTTTTGGTCATGAACACTACTCCTTGGTGGCGATTATCCACCTTAAGTTAGTGTCCACGGGGAGCGGGACAGACCA
>SRXB01000151.1 GCA_009724975.1 bacterium
ATCCCCAGCACCCCTACACCGAGGCGCTGCTCAACGCCGTGCCGGTCCCCGACCCGCAGCGCGGCCACACCCGCCGCATCCTCCACGGCGAGATCCCCTCGGCCGCCAACCCACCCGCCGGCTGCCACTTCCACCCGCGCTGCCCCTACGCCCGCGAGATCTGCAAAAGCCACTATCCGGCGCTGCAGGCGCAAGGGGCGGGACGCCTGGCGGCGTGTCATTTCAGTAGTGAGGTGGGAAAATACCGGGCGGGGTAGCCGCCCTACCCTGCCCGATCCAGCGGACTGCGCACCCCCTGCCCGCCCTTGTTCAGCACGTGCGTGTAGATCATCGTCGTCTTCACGTCGGCGTGTCCCAGCAGCTCCTGCACCGTGCGGATGTCGTAGCCGTCCTCGAGCAGATGGGTGGCGAAGCAGTGGCGCAGGGTGTGCGGGCCGATCTTCTTGACGAGGCCGGCCTGCCGCGCCGCCGCCTTCACCGCCTTCTGCACCACCGACTCGTCCAGGTGATGGCGGCGCCACACCCCGTCCTGCACATCAAGACTGCGCGTCGCCGCCGGGAAGACGTACTGCCAGCGCCAGTCGCGCCCGGCCCCCGGAGACTTGCGCGCCAGCGCGTGCGGCAGCCAGACGCTGCCGAATCCCGCCGCCAGGTCGTTGACGTGCTGCTGGCGCACGTGCGCCAGATGGCGCTGCAGGTGCGGCACCAGCGTCTGCGGCAGCATGGTGCGCCGGTCCTTCCCCCCCTTGCCGTCGCGGATCAGCAGCTCGCACGCGGCGAAATCGACGTCCTGCACCCGCAGCCGCAGCCCGTCGAGCAGACGCAGCCCCGCCCCGTAGAGGAGACTCGCCACCAACTGCGGCGTCCCCGCCATGCTGTCGAGCAGGCTGCGCACCTCGCCGCGGGTCAGCACCACCGGCAGGCGCTTGGGCTTCTTCGCCCGGGTCACCCCTTCCAGCCAGCCGATATCCATCTGCAGCACGTCGCGATAGAGGAAGAGAATGGCGCTCAGCGCCTGGTTCTGGGTGGACGCCGCCACGTTGCGCGCCTCGGCCTGCCAGCTCAGGAAGCTCTCGACCTCGGCCTTCCCCATCTCGAGCGGGTGGCGCTTGTTGTGGAAGAGGATGAACTGCCTGATCCAGTAGACGTAGGCGTCTTCGGTGCGGCGGCTGTAGTGACGGACGCGGATGACGGACCGGACCCGGTCCAGCAGACGGGGCTTTTCCATGTTCCCTCCAAAGCTGATGACATGACAAGGACTGCAATAAATTCAAGCTTTTAAAGTAAACGTTAAAATGATATAAAAATCAAGCGTCACGACAAAGCGCCGGCAGCCTAATATCCCGCGCTAACCGCTCAACAACCCAGCAGTTCCAGCATCAGCCATACATTGTGAGGGGGGCCCTGCAATTGGTTGATTTCCCAGTCAATAAAACCACGATCCCCAGTATTCTGACGCGGAATTTTATCCCGCAATTTTTCCATCTAATTAGTTGTTAGGCGACATGGAGGCTTCGATATCTTCCCTGACTCGACGTGTTCTGCTTGGAGCTGGAGCGATTGCGCTTCCCGTCCTTGTATTGTCGGCGTGGCTCATTGTTTCGAGGTTGCCGAATTCTAAGCTCACTACAGGCGGCGATTTTCCCGCCCTGTTTTTCGCAACTGCGTGCGGGGCCATCTGCATCTGGAAGCTTTCTGCCCGCACTGACTTCCGCGCCGTGGCGCTAATCGTTTATGTTCTGTCCTGCAGTGTTTTTCTGTTCTTCTTTGCATTCTACTTTGTGTGCGCGGCATTTGGAGATTGTCCTTGAGGTCCGCTAATGTCGCCTAACAAATCGCAAGAGCGCGGACGGGTTATACGGTCTTGCTTCTCGAAAAATACGGTGCCGCTCGGAGTTTCGGTGGCCGCCGCTCAGCTCAAGGGCGTTAGCGGTTAAATCCATGAAATCGGCATGGTGCATAATTATCAACTTGCTCGCATTAGCCGTATTTGCACTCGGGCTTATCGCTCCTCTCACACCATCAGAGGGCATGCCTCAGCCAATGCACATCATTGTTTTTGCAGGGCTACCGTTTCTCCTGCTTGTAGTTTGTGCTTATCGAGCCACGAGTTTGTCAGGTCGCTGCATGTTTGGGCTTCAGGCAGTTTTGGTCGCTGCCGTTGTACTTTGGCTGTTGTCGCTCCAATCCGGTGCAACGATCAACTCGTAACAACGGGGCACCGCTAACAAATCCCAAGAGCGGACGGAGTGATACGGTCTTGCTTCTCGAAAAATACACAGCCGCTCCACATACGGTGGTCCGCCGCTCAGGTCAAAGGCGTTATGGCCTAAGATGAATAGAACAATTCCACTAACAGCATGGGTTGCTGCATTGCTTCTCGCAGTTGTATCGTTTGCCCATGCCTACCTCGTCGTTGAACGAGTCATCGCGGCAACATGGCAATGGCTTAAATTCAAAGATTATGGCGGGGGTGGCCATATCATGCTGAGCCGAGAAACCGCCGTGTGGTTCCTCGGGTTTTCGCTAGTATTGATAATTGGCGGCATCTGTCTCGATCAACTTGCCAAGAACGCCCCGCCATCCAGGCGAAACATTATAAGGGCATCTTGGTTTACTGTAGCGTTCAGTGTTGTGCTCTATTTCCTTTTGGCCTTTAGCCCACTCAATGTGTGGAGGCCATAACAAATCGCAAGAGCGCGGACGGGTTATACGGTCTTGCTTCTCGAAAAATACGGTGCCGCTCGAATTTTCGGCGGTCCGCCGCTCAGCTCAAAGGCGTTAGCAGGCAATAAGATCAGATGAAGCGATCTCGGCTCATACTCGAAGGACGCAACTTCATCATCGACACAGGTGAAGGAGCAAAGAAAGTCGGCTTCTATACGACTCGTTTTGTGAAAGCACGCGATCTTGAGACGGCAGAGAAAATGGCTGTCGAGTTGGTAAAGAACGATCCGTCTCTTAAAGGAAACGTGCTCAATGAAAAAACCGATCCACCAATTATCTGCCTAGATGAGCACTGTGAAATTGGCTGGTTTGAATATATCAGGCGGCAACCAGGCGTTGGCTTCACCTTCTACCCAGAAGTCTGCACGGAGGAAGAGGCTGCCTGCTAACAAATCGCCGAGCGGACGGGTTATACGGTCTTGCTTCTCGAAAAATACGGTGCCGCTCGGTCTTTCGGTGGTCCGCCGCTCAGCTCACAGGCGTTGGGAGGCAAGGAGGTAATTGTGGCTGATGGTCGAGAGATACGAGCCGTTATAGATACTGAAACGGTACGTGGTCTTTTGCTTATTAACGGTGGAGGGGCAGTTGCGCTACTTGCATTTCTACCATGGGTTCTCCAAAAACCAGAGTTGACAGGTCTTGCGCGCGCCATTATTTGGTCGGTATTTACCTTCCAGGCAGGACTTGTTTTTGCCGTTGTTCACAATCGATTTAGACGCCTGTGCTCCATGGAATATGCACGTAAGCCAGAAAACCGCAAAAAATGCACTTTATTCGGCCGAGAACTTAAAGAGCCGTGCGTATGTCATTGGAGCACCGGTTTCATGTGGGCTTCTATCGTTGCCTTTTTATTGGCTGGAATAATCGTATTAGTCGCAGGGCTTTCAATAGTTGGCACTGAAACGAAAGTATCCACCGGGGCTTCATCGCAACCCACGACTCAGGGCTACATTATGCCTCCCAACAACTCGCAAAAGCGGACGGAGTGATACGGTCTTGCTTCTCGAAAAATACGCAGCAGCTCCACATACGGTGGTCCGCCGCTTAGCTTAAGGCGTTAGCCAGGAAGAATGACTAGAATGAATACATATAGAATTACATTAATTGCATGGGTGGTTCTTATTATTTTCGCGGGCGTTGCAAATGCTCACGATATGTTTCATCCCAATATAGGTGTTTTTGGAAATTATTCACTATCCGATAGAGGTTTCGATGGCGACAATGATGGAAATGATGCGTGGGGCGCGAAGGTGGGGATATATGCGGCAATTGCAGGGGTAGATTTAGGATATGCTAAGTCAAAGTTTGATTTGGGTGCTGACGGAAAACCAAAAGAAGTAGATCACATAGATTTATCAATTTATGCTACATATCCAGATTTAGCAAATTATCTATTACACAACATAAACATGGCACCTTATATTTGCCTTGGCACAGGATATTATGATCCAGAAGATGGTAAAGGCAAAATCGGGGCAAACATAGGCTTTAAAGTAATTAGCTTAATATATGAGCCAAGTCCTGGGGAAGGTGGCTTTCCAGTTTCGTTTGATTTTGGAGGGACGTATAATTATTTCCCAATGGACGGCAATTCTATTACATTTACTGAAATTAAAGCTGGCATAACAATATACAAATAACAAATTTCTGTCTCTGGCTAACAAATCGCAAGAGCGCGGACGGGTTATACGGTCTTGCTTCTCGAAAAATACGGTGCCGCTCGTAGTTCCGGTGGTCCGCCGCTCAGCTCACAGGCGTTAGGCTTCAAAACATACAACTACGGGAGGACACCATGATGTTGGGCGAGTTGGCCTTGTTTAGACAATTGCACAGGAAGATTTCCGTCGCTGTGATATTCGCGCTTCTTTTCGTTGGTTATAACAGCATTCCATCGTCGGCGGATTCAATCCCAGAACCAACCACCTGGGAATTTCCAGGTGTAATTGAGTCCGCTCGAGCACTCTCTCCACGAAATATTGAGGGTCGTGAGTTCAATCGATTTGGCTTAGCATATTCAACGCGGGAACTTGATTCATTGCCAGTAGCTACGATGTCGGCGCAAGATCTCCAGAAGTACGCCGACATTGTGACTCATGCATATCCAGATGCTGTTTTTCGCCAAGTTGGCGATTCATGTAAAGAGCTTCCCGTTGAATCGCTAAACGAGACAACAATAGCAGGCATTGCCTACATATCATTTCACGCCATCGAACCCATAACTCGGCAGAAAGCTGCAAAGTGCCTCGCAGACATTCAACATAATCTTAAACAAGCGCGAACCACGAAATGAAGCCTAACAAATCGCAAGAGCGCGGACGGGTTATACGGTCTTGCTTCTCGAAAAATACGGTGCCGCTCGGAGTTTCGGTGGTCCGCCGCTCAGCTCACAGGCGTTATGTGGGCCGGGAAACGGGCTACTCAAAGGCAAAGATGAACGGGTAAAGGCAAAAGCATCATGGGGTTGGCTTTCTGCACAAATCGGAGGGAACAGCCAGGTGGGTTTCGTTGCCGCCCCACCGTTGGTGCTCGTAGCGATGCGGCCCACATAACAAATCACAAGAGCTGACGGGATGATACGGTCTTGCTTCTCGAAAAACACGGTGCCGCTCGAAGTTCCGGTGGCCCGCAGCTCAGTTCACAGGCGTTATGCTGGCCGGGAAACGGGCTACTCAAAGGCAAAGATCCACGGGTAAAGGCAAAGGCATTATGGGGGCGGCATTCTGCACAAATCGGAGGGAACAGCCTGGCGGGTTTCGGTGCCGC
>SRXB01000152.1 GCA_009724975.1 bacterium
AGGATTACCGGCGAGGGGTTGCCGTAGCCGAAGGGGTCGAGCCTTTCAAGTTCCGCCAAAAGGGGGAGGGTCATCTCGGAAACGGCGGCGAAGGTGTCGGCGGTTAACGAGGGGGCGAGGTCCTTTTCGGTTATGCGTTTTTTCACCGCCTGTTCGAACCGCTCGCGGAATTTGGGGATGTTTCGGCGTTCAAGTGTGATTCCGGCGGCCCCCTTGTGGCCCCCGAAGGCGATGAGGAGGTCGGCGCAGTCCCCAAGAGTCTCGTGTATGTCCAGCCCGCCCATGCTCCTGGCCGAGCCTTTGCATATCTCTTCCCTGGAGGCTATAACCACCGAGGGCCTGCCGAACTTGTCCACCAGGCGGGAGGCCACTATCCCAACGACTCCGGCGTGGTAGGACTCCCCCTCCACAACCAGCGAAAGTCGCCCCGCGCTCCAGCCGTTTTGCCGTATGACCTCCTTGGCGTTTATGAAGGAGGCCATCTCTTCTGCCCTGCGCTCGTCATTGAGCATGCTAAGTTGCCTCGCCAGAGGCATGGCCTCTGTCACGCTGTCGGCCAAAAGAAGGTCCAGCGCCGCCACGGGGCTCTCCATCCTCCCCGCCGCGTTTATCCTTGGCGCAAGCTGGTAGGCCAGGTGACCGGCGCGGTATTGGCTGCTGAGCATGGCGGTTTCGGCGAGCGCGAAGATGCCCGGGCGGGGGTTTTTGTTCATCACCCCTATTCCCGCACGCACTAAAATGCGGTTGACCTCCACCAGGGGGACGAGGTCGGCTATGGTGCCGAGGGCGACGAGGTCAAGGTATTCCTTTATGTCTGGTTCGGGGCGCTCGGCGCTGAACCAGCCCCGCTCCTTGAGGGTTTTTCTCACAGCCGCGCAGAGGTTCCACGCCACCCCGACCCCCGCGAGCATCTTGTCGGGGTAGGAAGACCCCTCTATTTTGGGGTTTACCACCGCTTCGGCCTCGGGGAGCTGGGACGCGGGGGTATGGTGGTCGGTTATGACCAGCGGCAGGCCAAGTTCCCTCGCGAGGCGCGCCTCGGCAAGGGAGGCGATGCCGCAGTCGGCGGTTACGACAAGTCCGCCGCCCTCCTCTTTTATCTCGCGGAGTATCTCGGCGTTCAGCCCGTAGCCGTCGCGGTCCCTGCGGGGCAGGCGCGCGCGCCATTTAGCTCCAACGGCTCCGAAAAAGAGCGCCAGAAGCGCGGCTGAGGTGACGCCGTCGGCGTCGAAATCGGTGTAGATCCAGATGGGTTCGCCACCGGCCACGCCGTCGGCGATGCGGTTTGCCGCTTTCCCCATGTCGTGGATGAGGAAGGGGTCGGGGAGGTCGGAGAGCTTTGCCGAGAGGAAGTTTCCGGCGGCTTCGGGGCCGTCAAAGCCCCTTGCCGCGAATATCCGCCCCAAAACAGGCGAAACCCCGAGGCCGCGCGAAATTTTATCGGCGGCGTCGGGGTTTTGGGGTGTCGTTCGCCAGATTTTGTTCAACGGTTAGAATTTGGAGACGTCGCGTCCCCTCCAGCGGTTCTGGACGTACAAAACCACGGGGCTTGCGATGTAGACGGTTGAGTAGGTGCCCGCGATTGAGCCGATGAGAAGGGCCAGCGAGAAGTCGTGGATGACGGGGCCGCCGAAGAAGAAGAGCGCCAGCACCGAGAGGAAGACGGTGGCCGCCGTAAGTATCGTGCGCCCCAGGGTCTCGTTGATGCTGATGTTAAAGTATTCCTCTATGGTATAGCGGGTTCCGAACTTCTTTATGTTTTCCCTAACGCGGTCGAAGATGACGACGGTGTCGTTGATGGAGTAGCCGATGATGGTTAGTAGGGCGGCTATTATCTGGATGTCGAACTGCTTGTCGAGAAAGGAGAAGAAGGCGACGGTGACGGAGACGTCGTGTATGAGCGCCACTATCGCGCCTATGCCCCAGTGAAGCTCGAAGCGCCACCAGACGTAGGCCAAGATGGCCAGCCATGAGACGATTATCGCGATGAGGGCCTTTTGCCTCATTTCGGCGCCCGCGCGCGGACCAACCATCTGTGCCTGGCTTAAGGAGACGTTATCTTTGCCGAAGGCTTTGCCGAGGGTTTCGCCCATCAGCTTTTCGACGCCTTCAAGGTCGTTGGTGACGTTTTCGAGCTGGATTATGAATTCGCCCTTGCCGCCAAGCGTCTCCTGGATTATCGGGGTTCCTTCCACGGAGCCTTCCAGGGCGCTTCTTATCTGGTCGGCGTTGGCGGGGGTCTTGAAGGCGACCTGAATCATCGTGCCGCCGGCGAAGTCTATGCCGTAACGCACTCCGCCCTTTGCCACGATGCTTGCGATGCCCGCTAGTATTATTATCAGACTTATGGCGATGGCGATTTTCTGCTTGCCGATGAAGTCTATCTTTGTTCCGGGGGGGATGAGTTCCATCATTTTCGTAATCCCGCCTTATATGCTAAGGCGCTTTACCGTGCGCTTTGAGAGGTACCATTCGTACATCCCGCGGGTAAAGACGATAGCGGTGAATATGCTTGTTACCATGCCGATGGAGAGGGTGACGGCAAAGCCCTTTACCGGGCCGGAGCCCATGAAGTAAAGGACCACCGCCGCCATGAGGGTGGTCAGGTTCGCGTCGACGATGGTGGCGAAGGCCTTGTCGTAGCCGCTCTCTATGGCGTTGAGGACCGATTTGCCGAGCCGCAGCTCTTCTCGTATTCGCTCAAGGATTAGCACGTTGGCGTCGACCGCCATGCCCATGGTGAGGGCGAGGCCCGCGATGCCGGGAAGGGTGAGAGTGGCGCCCACGGCGGCGAGCAGGCCCAGCATTATGATGAGGTTGGTGACCATCGCCATGTTTGCGAGGACGCCGGACCATTTGTAGTAGATGCTCATGAAGAGGATGACCAGCGCGAGGCTCATCATCGAGGCCATCTTGCCCTTGGCTATGGAGTCGGCGCCGAGCGAAGCCCCCACCTCTATCTCCTGAAGGACCTCCACGGGGGCGGGGAGGGAGCCGGAGCGAAGGGCGATGGCGAGGTCGCGGGCCTCGTCGCGGGTGAAGGTGCCGCTGATGGAGGCGCGTCCGCCCGGAATAGCCTCGCGGATGACGGGGGCCGACTGGACAACGCCGTCGAGGATGATGGCGAGGCGCTTGCCGACGTTCTGGCCGGTCACTTCCGCGAAGACCTCCTCGCCGGTCTTGTCGAACTCCATGAGTACGTAGTATTCGGCCCTGTTCTGGTCGACCGACATCTGCGCGTTGCGTACAACCTCGCCGGTCATTATCACGCGGCGCTGGACCAGATAGGCGGGGGCAGTCCCTATTTCGTTGCCGGTGCGGGGGTCTATCTTCTTCTTGCCGTAAAGGACCTCGTCACCCATCGGCACGCCACCGGCGAGGGCCGATTCCGCAGTCACCGAGTCGTCGAGGAGGCGGAACTGGAGCTGGGCGGTTTGGCCTATGAGCTTTTTGGCGCGCTTGGAGGTGGCGAGGGCGAAGAGGACCTTCACCTTGCCGTCCGCCATCACTTCGCGTTTTTCCTTCACCAGGCCGACGAACCTGCCCGTGGCGTCGGCCACTATGGCGTCAGCCGAAGTTTCGCCGGGGAAGAGCACCTCAATGTCGGTTCCTCCGGCGGTGACCGTTCCGGCGAGGCCGCCTTCGGCGAGCTTGTCGCGAAGCCAGTTGGAAACGGTGTCGGCGGAGAGGGTGCCGAGGCCCGGGAGCTGGATCAGTATCCTGCCGTCGCCTCGGGAGACGATGAGGGGCTCCGCGACGCCGAACTGGTCGATGCGGTTGCGTATCGTCTCCATGCCCTGGTCTATGGCGTACTGCTCAATCGCCTTTTTCTCGTCGTCGATGTAGCTTAAGACGAACTTCTCGTCCTCGCCCTCGGTGGTCCTCGCGTCAACCTTCAGGCCGACGAACTTCTTTTCCAGAAGCTCCGCCACCTTCTGGCCGCCGCCCTCGCCGCGCACGGCAAGGACTATTCCATCGGGCTTAGTGTCGATGGAGCGCACCCGGACGCGCTCTTCGCGAAGCTGCTTTGAAAGCTCTTCGCCCACGCGCATGAGCGAGTTTTCCACCGCTTTTTCGGTCTGTACTTTCAGCTCAAGATGGAGGCCGCCCTGAAGGTCGAGGCCTTTTGCTATTCGCTTTTGGGGCATGAAGGACGGGGGCGTAACGCCGTCGGGAAGGAGGCTCGGAAGCAAAAAGAGCACACCCAGCAGGGTTGCGGCCCCTATCGAGCCAAGACGCCATTTCCAGCCTTGGGACATATCTTCTCCTCTCCTTTGGAACGCGCCGGAAAAACGCCGGCTTAAGGGCGGGGCGCGAAGGAGGAATTTAAATTACTTCGGACTATTCCTTTACGGGAGAGTTGCTGTTGATGGAGGCGATGGCGTCCCTGCGGACGCGTATCTTCACATCCTTGGCGATCTCCACGGAAATTTCGTCGTCCTTCACCTCGGTTACGCGACCAATGAGGCCGCCGCTGGTGACAACCTCGTCGCCGCGCTTGACCGAGTCGAGCATCGCCTTGTGCTCCTTCATGCGCTTTTGCTGGGGACGGATGAGCATGAAGTAGAAGATGACGAAGATGAGGATTAGGGGGATGAACTGCATGATGGGGTTGGGGGCCTCGGCGCCAGCCTGGGCGGGAGCGCCGCCCATTGCGTGCGCGGTGTCGACCAGAAAAGAAAACATCAAATTTCCTCCTTCAAGGAATGTCATGAGCCCAAAAAAATTTTACGACCCTTCGGGGCCGCTTCTAAATTCCCGCTTGAAAGCGCCGTACCGGCCCTCTTCAATGGCCTGGCGTATGCGCCTTGTAAGGTTTTGGTAATAATACAGGTTGTGCAACGTTATTAGGCGGGAGGCCAGTATCTCGCCCGACATGAAAAGATGCCTTATGTATGCGCGGGAAAAATTCCGGCAGGCGTAGCACTCGCACCCCTCGTCGGCAGGCGCGTCATCCCGCTTGAATCGCGCCGTTTTTATAGCAATTTTGCCTTTGGAAGTAAAGAATAATCCGTTTCTGGCGTTGCGCGTGGGAAGGACGCAGTCGAACATGTCGACACCGCGCGAAACCGCCTCCACGATGTCCGAGGGAGTGCCCACCCCCATCAGGTATCGGGGCTTCTCCGTCGGCATGAAAGGGGTTGTCGCGTCGAGGGTTTTGAGCATCAGTTCCTGGCCCTCGCCAACCGAAAGGCCCCCTATGGCCAGTCCGTCGAACCCCATCGCGGAAAGTTCCCGCACCGCCCGCTGGCGAAGATCCGGCTCCATCCCCCCCTGGACTATCCCGAAAAGGGCCAGCTCGGGCCGCTTTCTTGCCTCCAGCGACCTTTTTGCCCACCGGTTAGTGAGGGCGAGGGATTTTTCGAGGTAATCGCGCGCGGAGGGGTGCGGCGGGCACTCGTCCAGCACCATCATCACGTCCGATCCGAGCGCCTCC
>SRXB01000475.1 GCA_009724975.1 bacterium
GTTTCTGGAGAGGGCTATGGACTCCCGGGAGTGGAAGGGAAGGCCCAGTTCCCCAGCGAGGAAGGAGGCGAGGTGGAGAGATTCGCAATCGTAGCAGGCCACGCCGTCTATCTGCTGGCCGTGTCGGGCGAGGTGCGCCAATAGCGCCTCTTTAGCCGCCTCGAAATCCGAAAGGTCCGCCGTTATCTCCTCCCCGTGCGTCGGGTCGGGCTCCACGGCGGAGGCGCGGTGGGCCGCGTCGGTGAGGAAGAGGCATCTTTCGGGCCAGCGGCCCCGTATCAGTTCCACGTAATCGGGGGTAGTCCCGACGACAAGGGCCAGGCTTCTCACGCGGGGTCCTTTTTTCGCTCGACAAGGTAAAGGGGACGCTCGGTGAGGTGGAATATTTTTTTCCAGGTGAAATCGCCGCAGAGGAAATCCACCTCGTTCATTCTCTCTTCGCACGCCTTTTTTATGTGGTGGAGGTTTATCAGCTTGGCCACGGCGGGAAAGCCCTCGGCGGTGCCGCCCGCCAGCACGAGGTGAATGCCGTCTTTGAGGCAACCCACGTCTACCGCCGCCACTTCGCCGCCGATTACAACCGTAGTGACGGTGAGCCAACCCATATTTTTGAAATAGTCGAAGAGGTCGAGGAAGGAGTTTTTGAAGCGCTGGTCGGCGAAGTAGGAGTTTTCGCCGAAGCGCCCCTCGTTCAGGGAGATGGAGAGGGGGGCGTCCTCGAAGCGGTTGAGGAAGATCTCCACCCCGCGCTCCTCAAGGAGGGCTATCTCCCTGAAGATTTTCTTCCTGGTTTTGCCGGAGAACTCCTCTAGGTATTTTTCGTAGGAAAAATCGTAGAGAGGAGGGCGAAAGAGGTAGCCCGTCTCATCGACGGGGAGCGAAAAGCGCGCTCCCGTCTCGGGGGTGAGGTAGCGAAGGTAAAGATTGCCCTTAACCGCGCCGGTGAGGGTTTCAAGGGGCTCGCCCTCGAGGAGGTTTATGGGGTTTTGCTCAAGCCAGGTCTTCTTGCTCCACGTTTCCCCGGGAAATATCCCCCAGCCGCCGGTCTCTTCTATGAAGGAGAGGGGCAAAAGGGCCACCGGCCCGCTCCCGTTCTCGGCCACCACGAATTTGAGTGGGCGGCGGAAGCGGTCGTGGAAGATTTTTCTAACCTCCCAGCTGTCGGTGACCCGTTTTTCGGGGATGAGGCGACGCCAGAGCGCCTCGGCTCCGGCGAGCTCCTCTACTACGGTGACGCGC
>SRXB01000476.1 GCA_009724975.1 bacterium
TCAAGGCTGTTCGCTGTCTGAGCAAAACGAGCCAAAAAATCAGGGCGAGTTTTGCGAGTTCGAACCCGCTCCCTTTTAGCGAGCGTTTTTTGAGCGAAGCGAAAAAATCGTGGTTGAGGGGCCTCGCGTTTTGGCTACTTTTCCGCGCTGAAAAGTAGCGCGCCATCGCAATGGCGAAATAATCCCAAAAGTTCCACGAGGATTTGTGCGTCTTCGACGTTTTTATGCTTGAAGGGGCTGGCCGCCCCTTCACCCGGCCCCACTTCTTTTAAAAGAAGTGGGCAAGAAACCTGCCCTGCAACAAAGCTCTCGCCTTACGGCTCGACCGTTCGCTTCGGCTTGGGCGTGACGGGCATTCGTTTCACTCAACCCGCCGCCGCCCTTACAGCGCTCCGCTCACTGCTTTGTTGAAAGGGCCGATTAGGTTGCGGACGAGGGGCTCGCTTCGCTCGTGGCTCGCAAATCTTTCGATTTGCTCGAAGGTAAATTTATGAGCCCTTTTGACCTGCGCTCCCTCGCCGCGCCCGACGGCGATTTTTCATCTGCTTTTGGGGGTGAAAATCCCGCCCGAAAACTATTTTGAATATTCTCTTTACCTTCCTTGAACGCGGGCTTTTTGTCGGTTATTATTCGCTTCTCGTTTACTTAAAAATTTTTAGCCGGAGGTTTGGTCCTGGAGTTTTGCGCGCTGGCTAGCGGCAGCAAGGGCAACGCCGTTTTCGCGGGCTCCGGCCACGGCGGGGCTCTCATCGACGCGGGGGTTTCGGCCAGCGAGATAGAGCGCAGGCTCGACTTTGCCGGCATACCGGTTAAAAGGGTCGGCGCGCTCGTGATAACCCACGGCCACTCCGACCACATCCGGGGCGTCGGGGTTTTCGCCCGCCGTTTCGGAGTGCCTGTCTACGCTCCGGCTGGGACCGTGGCGGAGATGGAGGCTTTTTTGCCCCAAAACGCCCTGCGCGGCGTGAGGGTGGTCGAGTTTTCGCCCGGCGAGGTTTTCGAGGCGGGGGGGCTGGAGTTCGCCTCTTTCCCCACCAGCCACGACGCGGCGGTTTCGGTGGGTTTTCGCGTTTTCGACGGCGCGAAAACCCTCGGCCACGCCACCGACCTCGGATGCGTCTCTTCGGCTGTTGCGCAATGCCTTTCGGGGTGCGATATTGTCTGCCTCGAATCGAACCACGACGAGGAGATGCTTAAAACAGGCCCCTATCCGGCTTTTTTGAAAAAGCGGATATTGTC
>SRXB01000153.1 GCA_009724975.1 bacterium
GCGGGCCGCGAGATAGCCAACGGCTTTAGCGAGCTAAACGACCCCGTCGACCAGATGGAGCGCTTCATGGCCCAGTCCGCCGAGCGCGACAAGGGCGACGACGAGGCCCACTGGGTAGACGAGGACTACGTGCGCGCCCTCGAATACGGCATGCCCCCCACCGCGGGCGAGGGGATAGGGATAGACCGCGTGGTGATGCTCTTCACCGATTCGGCCAGCATCCGCGACGTCCTTCTCTTCCCCCACATGCGGCCCGAGGCGTAAAAAGTTGGCCCCTGCGGGGTATGAAAGATTCATCGCGTACCGCTACATGCGGGTGCGCGCCCAGGAGATATTCATAAAGCTCATCACCTGGCTCTCGGTGGGCGGGGTGGCGATAGGGGTGATGGCCCTCATCGTGGTCCTCTCGGTTATGGGAGGCTTTGAAAACGACCTTAGGGGCAAAATACTCGGCGCGAACCCCCACGTTAAGGTCACCGCCCAGGAGGGCGACCTCTTCGGGGCCGAAGAGCTGGCCAAAAAGGCCGCCGCGGTCGAGGGGGTAGCCTCGGCTCGCCCCTACGTGGAGAAAAAGATGATGATCTCCACCAAAAAAAGGGCGCGGGGCATACTGCTCAGGGGGGTCGAGCCCGGGGAGAGCGGCCTGGACGCAATTGATTCGGCGCTGGCCCGGGCCTCCATCGTCCAAAGCGGGGAGGGAGAGCCCCCGGGGATTCTGGTAGGCGACGAGCTGGCCCGCAACATGGGCCTCTTGCGCGGCGACAGGGTAAGGGTTTTCAGCCCGGGCGGCTCGGCAACCGTGGCGGGTTTCGTGCCGCGCTTTCGCGTTTACCGCGTGGCGGGAACCTTCGTGACGGGCATGTACGAATACGACTCGAACTGGGCCGTTATCGACCTTGGCGAAGCGCGGGATTTTCTGCGGATGGGCGAGGGGGTGAGCGGAGTAGACGTTCGCCTGAACGACCCTTCCGAACCCGCAGTGGCGGCGGCGCAGATACGCGGCCTCGCTGGCGAAAAAAACCTCGTGCGCGACTGGACGCAGATGAACAGCTCCCTTTTCGGCGCCATGAAGCTCGAAAAGATAGCGATGTTCGTCATCCTCGGCCTCATCATAGTCGTCGCGGCCTTCAACATCGCCTCCACCCTGATCATGGTGGTGATGGACAAGACCCGCGAGATCGGCATTTTGAAGTCGATGGGGGCCGACAGGAACGGGATACTGAAGATTTTCATGCTCAAGGGCACGATGATAGGAGCCATAGGCACCGCCATAGGGGTGGCGCTGGGGCTGGCTCTGTGTTTCCTGATAAAGGAGACCAACATCCTCGGCCTGCCGGTGGACGTATTTTACGTAAGCACGGTGCCGGTCGAGATAAAGGCCTCAACCGTCGTGCTTATCGCTGCAAGCTCGGTTCTCATCTGTCTTCTGGCCACGCTCTACCCCGCGTGGCAGGCGTCGCGCCTCGACCCCGTCGAGACGATACGGTACGAATAGGCGAGCAAGGAGTCGAAAATGGCCCTTTTCAGGAAAGACAAAAAAGAGGACGGAACAAAGCGCGCCACGAGCTTCATGGAGGAGATGGGCGCGTCCCTCACCGACGAGTGCCGCACCCTCAAGGCCGTCAGCGAGAAATATTCCGACCCTTCGGCCCTTTACCGCCCCGTTTCCCTCGTTCGCCCGCTCTTTCGCATGGAAGAGGGGCCGCTCTTCAAAAGCAGGGAGGGGGCCGAGGAGGAGCCCTGCGAGGAAGGGGTTGTGGAGGGTCTTTACGCCTTCATCGAGCTGGCTGAAAAGGAAGTGCGCGAGGCGTTCGCAAATCTCTTCTCGCCTGTAACCGTTTCCGCAGGCTCCACCGTCTTCTCCGAGGATGACGCGGGCGACGCGATTTATTTCGTTTCGCGCGGCAAACTGGCCGTTTTCATCAAAGAACCCGGAAACGGCCATAGCATCGAGCTTGAAATAGTCGGACCCGGTGATTTTTTCGGCGAGGAGTCGGTCCTTGGCCACCACAACCGCCCCTATACGGTGAGAGCGGTTGAGGATGCTCTATTGATGAGCGCGCGCGCCGCGAAGATAAAGCCATTCGCCGACAACAACGAAAAGGTCAAGGCGGTCCTTGAGAGCGTGCGCGAAAGGCGTGTCTCCTGCGCCATAGCCAAGGTGCTGGGGAGAGGCGCTTGAGCGAAGTGATTCTCTCGGTTTCGAATCTCAAAAAGTCCTTTCGGCAGGGGTCGGGGGAGCTTCACGTACTCAATGGGATAAACCTTGAGGTGAAAAAGGGCGAGATTCTCTCGGTTATAGGCCCCTCCGGCGCGGGCAAGTCTACCCTGCTCCACATACTCGGAACGCTGGACAGGCCCACCTCGGGCTCGATTCTCTTCGGTGGGGAAGACGTATTCGCGAGGAGGGAGCCGGAGCTTGCGCGCTTTCGCAACTCGCGCATAGGGTTTGTCTTCCAGTTCCACCACCTCATGCCGGAGTTCACGGCGGAGGAGAACGTTTCCATGCCCGCCCGCATAGCCGGAATGGGGCCGCAAAAGGCCCTTGAGCTGGCGCGGGAGCTTCTGGGCGCGGTGGGACTTTCCCAAAGGCTGGTCCACCGTCCACCCGAGCTCTCCGGCGGCGAACAGCAGCGCGTCTCCATTGCGCGGGCCCTTGTGATGAAGCCTTCCCTGGTGCTGGCCGACGAGCCCACCGGAAACCTCGACCACGCCACCGGCCATGTCGTGCAGGAACTATTGCTGGAAATGAAGCGAAAATACGGAACAACCCTGATCGTGGCGACCCACAACCCCGAGCTGGCGCGCTCGGCGGACAGGGTTATCACCATAGAAGACGGCCAGGTAACGAAAGAAGAGATAAATTGAAAAGGTTTTTCCAGGCGGCGCTCTGCGCCTTCATTGTCATCTCCTCGGCCCTTTGCTTGGCCGCCGAAACGGTTCCCAAAGTCTCCATACAGGGGCTTTTGCGTCTCTCCGAGGCGCCGCTCCTTAAAAACCTCAAGACCCAGCCGGGCGGCTCCTACGATGAAACCCTCTCAAGGGCCGACATAAAAGCGCTCTATGCGACGGGAAACTTCGAGACGGTGGCCCTTGGCCGCGAAGAAGACGGCTCGGTGGTCTTCATCGTCAAGGAAAAGCCCGCCATGCGCGACTGGCGCATAGAGGGCGACGATAGGGTTAAAAAAGAGGACCTCGACAAGGATTTCACCCTCAAATCCGGCGACGTGCTCTCCTCGGCCCCCGTCGAGGCCGCCGCCGAGGCTATTCGTCGCAAATACCACGAAAAGGGGTATTATCTGGCGAGCGTCACCGGCAAAATCGAAAAGGTGGACGAGGCACGCAACCGCGCCGACCTCATCTTCGTGGTCCAGAAGGGTGAAAAGGTCCAGCTTGCCGAGGTGAATCTCGGCGGCGTCGAACCGGCGGACGAAAAAAAGATACGCTCCGGCCTCTCCATGCCCGAACAGGGTTTCTGGTCGTGGGCGACCGGCTCCGCCAACTTCAACCGCGAGGAGCTTGAGCGGGACATAGGCTGGATATCCAGCTACTACACCGAAAGCGGCCACGCGATGGCCCGCGTGGAGAAGCCGCTCGTCTCCCTGTCGCCCGACCTCAAATCCATCAAGGTCGACATACCAGTTAATCCCGGGCCGGTCTTCACCTTCGGCAAGGTAACCTTCTCCGGCGATTCCGAGCTTTCGCTGGAAAAGCTAAAAGAGCTTTCGCAGGCGAGGGAGGGTGAGACCTTCTCCTCCAAAAGCCTGCGCGAGTCGGTCTGGAAGCTTGAGGAGGCCCACTACGACCTGGGCTACGCCTACGCCGACGTTCGCCCCATGACCTCGGTGAACCACGAAGAGAAAACGATAGACCTCGATTTTGTCGTGGCGATGGGCGAGAAGGTGAAAATCGGCCGCATCGACATCCACGGCAACACCATCACCCGCGACCGCGTCATAAGGCGCGAATTCACGCTGGCCGAGGGCGAGTGGTTCAGCGGCGGCGCAATAAAGAACAGCCAGCGCAAGGTCACCAAGCTAGGGTTTTTCGAATCGGCTGATTTCGACTTCAAAAAGCGCCCCAACGAGCCGGTGGTGGATGTGGACGTGTCGATTAAGGAGCAGCCTACCGGCACCATAAGCGCCGGGGGCGGCTACTCAACCACCGACGGCTTTTTCGGCATGGTAAGCATCTCCCAGCGAAACCTCTTCGGCTACGGTTACCAGCTCTCGCTCAACGGCAATTTCGGCGTCGAGCACGACACCTACACCCTTACCTTCAACAACCCCCGCATCTTCGACAGCGATGTTTACGGCGGCATAGACCTTTACAAGAGTTTCCGCGAATACGACGAGTACGACAAAAAATCGCTCGGTTTCACGGTGCGCGGCGGGCTGGCCCTTGACGACGACTGGTCGGTAAGGGTCGCCTACACCCTCGATTCCACCGACATGTACAACGTCTGCACCCAGGCGGGCTACGACGCCGGAGCCTGCTCGTCGCTGGCCTCTGTGGTGGCCCAGGAGCAGGAGGGCAAGAGGATAACCGCCTCGGTGAAGCCCTCCATAGCTTACGACACCCGCGACAATCAGTGGGAGGCGACCAAGGGCGTTAATGTGAAGGCTTCGGTGGAGCTCGCGGGCGGGCCGCTGGGCCACGACTCGGAATATGTGAAGTACGAGGCCGAGGCAAAGAAGTATTTCGCCATGCCGCTCGATTCCGTCTTCACCGTCGAGGGCCACGGCGGCCTTTTGAGGGGCATAGAAGGCAAGCCGATACCGATTTACGAGCGCTTCGCCCTCGGCGGCATGTACAGCGTGCGCGGCTTCGGCTGGCGCGACATCGGCCCAAAAGACGCCGCCACCGGCGAGGTGATAGGCGGCGACAAGTACCTGCAGTTCAACGCCGAATACCTCTATCCACTGGTGAAGGAGGCCAAACTGAAGATGGTCCTCTTCTTCGACAGCGGCAACGCGTGGGATGTCGGGCAGGATTATTTTGAGACGCCGATGCGCATCTCCACCGGCATAGGTTTTCGCTGGTTCTCCCCGCTTGGGCCGCTTCGCCTCGAATACGGCCACATACTCGACAAAAAGGATGGCGAGGACGGCTCGCGGTGGGATTTCAGCATAGGCGGCTTTTTCTAAGAAAAAAACAATACGAAACGGAGACTTGTGATGAAGAAAATTGCGGTTTTAGCGGCTCTGGCGATGCTTTTGGGGTGTTTTGCCCTTCCCGTCTTCGCCGCCGAGCAAAAGATAGCGGTCGTCGATCTGGAAAGGTGCCTCACCGGCTCCAAGAACGGCGCGAAGCTGGGCAAGGAGTTTCGCGCAAAACGCGAGGAGCTTGGCAAGAAACTTGAGGCCAAGGAAGCCGACCTCAAAAAGATGATAGCCGAATACGAAAAGCAGGC
>SRXB01000477.1 GCA_009724975.1 bacterium
TCCTTGGAACGGTTGCCGGTTTGGGTTACATCCGAGCCGTTGGGACGCTGAAGATTCATCTTCTTCTCCTCATGATGCGGTTAGTGGATTAAAACGCCATTTTGTGAAAATTTGGAGAAGTAAACATCCTATGGGAATGCCGCTACGGTAAATGGGTGAACACCCTACCTTTTCTTATTTTTCACCCTAATTTTTGTAAAAAACGCGGGCCAAGCCAACGTTTTTTCGCCATTTCACTCAATCTTCGGGGAAAATCAGCCTGTGCTTCATGGCGATTCGGATCAGGCTCGGCAGATCGGAGGCACCCAGCTTTTTCATCATCGTGGCGCGGTGTTTTTCAACCGTCTTGGCCGAAAGGGAGAGGATATTGCCTATCTCGGTGTTCGAGTGTCCCTCCGCCACAAGCTGCAAAACCTGCCCCTCGCGGGAGGTAAGCCTTTCGGCAAAGTTTGACCCGCCGGAGGAGGCTGTGGGGAAATCGTCCAGCACGGCGCGGCTCACCTCCGGGCTTATGTAGACCTTGCCCCTGTAAGCGGCGCGCACAGCCAGCAAAAGCTCCTCAGTCACCGAGCTTTTCAGAAGATAGCCGCAGGCCCCGCATTTGAGCGCCTGCCGGACCAGCGTCTCGTCGGAATACATCGATAATATTACCACCCGCGCCTGGGAGCCGCTTTTCGCCATCCCGCGCATCATCTGGATTCCATTTAGCCTTGGCATCGCGATGTCTGCCACCACCACGTCCGCCGGAACCCTGGCCATGACATCAAGGGCCTGCTGGCCGTCCTCGGCGGAGCCTACAAGCTCCATGTCGTGCGCTTTTTCAAGTATCGCCTCGATTCCCTGGCGCACCAGATTATGGTCGTCCACAACCATCACCCTTATCACTCGACAACCTCCAGAAAATTGGCCGGGACCAAGGCTTTCAGCCTCGTGCCGCAACCGGAACAGGAATCAATTTCAAGAGCTCCTCCGACGAAATCTAGCCTCTCCCTCATGCCCGCAAGGCCAAGCCCTCCCTCAGCGAAAGCCGCCGGAAGGTCAAAACCCTCGCCGTCGTCAAAAACCTCAAGGGCGACCCACTCGGCGTCCCGCGTGAAGCGCACTCTTATGGAGCGGGGGCTGGCGTGGCGGATGGCGTTCGTCAGCGCCTCCTGCAAAAACCTGTAAAGGCTGGTGGAGACATCGTCGGACATCGGGGGAATCCGCTCGCTCTCGTAATCCACCGCCACCCCCGAT
>SRXB01000478.1 GCA_009724975.1 bacterium
GCGTAAACGATTATGAGCGCGGCCACCCCCACCGCGACCCCGCCCGTCGAGAGCCAGGAGATTAGCGAGACGAATTTCTCGGCGCGGCGGGCGCGAAGGTATCTTAGGGCCATCCAGCCTTCAAAGGTCTTTTCCATCGGCCAAATATAGCTGTCGGGAGGCAAAAGCTCAATCTCCAATAAAACGGCGCGGCTTGACAACTTCGCGGGACGGGGCGATTCTGTTCAGAGGGAGGAGCCATGGGAAAAGACAGGATTTTGAGGGGCGCGGCGGTGACGTTCCTGGTCGGCGCGGTAATTTTCGCGCTTTACTGGGCCAAATCGGTCCTTATACCGCTTGCGGTGGCAATAGTGGTGAGCTACCTGCTCGAAGCGCTGGCCGACGAGCTGAGGAAAGTTTTGCCGAAGGCTCAAAAACTCCCGCGCTGGTTATTCCTCTCCCTCTCCATACTTCTTTCGCTCCTCGGCGGCGTAGCCGTAGTCAACGCGCTTACCCTCAGCCTTTCTTCTTTTACCGAGGCGGCCCCCCACTACCAGGAAAACATAATGGCGCTGGCCTCGGACGCTGCGGCGCTTTTGGGCATGAAGGAGGCGCCCAGCCTGGGGCAGATACTTGCCGATCTTGACCTCAAGGCGTTTTTGGGCTCGCTCGCCGGTTCCTTGGCTTCCGTGGCGGGAGACCTCGGAATAATCGTAGTTTACGTCATATTCATGATCGTGGAAAAAGAGGCGTTCGAGCGAAAGCTGGCGGTTTTGCTGCCCTCCGGCGGGAGGCGCGAGCGCGCCGCCGAGGTGGCCTCAAGGATTCAGGTGAGGATACGAAAGTACGTGCTAATAAAGACCTTCGCCAGCGCGATAGTCGGAGTGCTCTCTTACGCGGTTCTCTTTTTCGCGGGTGTCGATTACCCCTTCTTCTGGTCTTTTTTGATCTTCCTTTTGAATTTTATTCCCACGGTTGGTGCGCTGGCGGGGGTTGCGCTGCCCGCCCTGCTGGCGCTGGTGCAGTTCGGCGCCACCGCGCCTTTTTTCGCGGCGGTGGCGGGGCTCGTGGCGGTGCAGTTCGCGACGGGGAGCTTTCTTGAACCCAAGCTCCTCGGCGACTCGCTCAACATAAGCCCGCTGGTGGTTATTGTCTCGCTGGCGCTCTGGGGGAAACTCTGGGGGGTGACGGGGATGTTCCTGTGCGTGCCGCTGACGGTGATAATGATGATAATCTTCGCTCACTTTGAGAGGAC
>SRXB01000154.1 GCA_009724975.1 bacterium
TTGGTCGGGACGAGAGGATTTGAACCTCCGACCCCCTGAACCCCATTCAGGTGCGCTACCAGACTGCGCTACGTCCCGTTTTTGTCTCTTTTCCTGAAAGTTTTAGCCGCCGATCAGGATGGCGGAAAGGCTTTTCACTTCTCCCTCAAGTTCCGCGAGGGTTTCGGAGAATTCCTTTTTAAGCTCCGTATCCTTCGAAAGGCTTTTCCAGGTTTCGCGGAATTTCTTTTTGGCGCCCGCGATTGTGTATTTCTCGTCGTAGAGGAGCTTTTTTATCAGAAGGACCTTTTCGAGGTCCTTCGCCGAGTAAAGACGCTGGTTGCCTTCGTTTTTCTGGGGGGAAAGAAAGCCGAACTCGGATTCCCAGTACCTTAGGACGTGCGGCTTCACGCCGGAGATCTCGGAGACCTCTCCTATGCGGTAATAGAGTTTTGTTGCAGTCAGCTCTTTTTCCAACCCGTCTTCCCCTTAGTAAGGAAAAGCGGTGACGAAATATATCAGCGCCACCCGTTAAATGCAACAGGGCTTTTTACTTGCTGTTGAGGCGATCCTTCAGGACCTGGCTGGGCTTGAAGGTGAGGACCTGGCGTTCGGAGATGGTTATCTCAGCGCCGGTTTGGGGATTTCTGCCTTTGCGGGCTTCCTTGACGCGGATCTCAAAATTTCCGAAGCCGCTGATTTTTACCTTGTCGCCATCTTCGAGAGCTTCTTTCATGGTGTCGAGGATGAGGTTGACAACCTCGGCGGCGCGCTTTTTGGTGAAGCCGACGTTTTGGTATACGGCTTCTACTATGTCGGACTTGGTCATCTTCTTTTCTTCCTTTCGTTTTCGTTTAATCGCGTAGCCTGGCGTTGAAGCGGCCAGACAGTTCATTAACAATTTTTTCGTGTATTACGGCTACTTCTTCGTCGGTCAGGGTTTTCTCCGCCGAGCGGTATGTCAGGCGGAAGGCCAGGGATTGCTTGTCGGCCGGGATTTTCTCCCCTTCGTAGACATCGAAAAGTTTTGCCGAGCGCACTATCTCAATGCCCATTGCGCCGATTGCGTCGATTATCGTCTGGGTTTTTACCTCTTTCCCTACCAAAAGGGCAATGTCGCGCTCGACGGTGGGGAATTTTGCCAGACCGGGGAAGGCGGGTGTTTCGCTTCGCACTTCCATTACGGCGCAAAGGTCGATGTCGAAGGCGACCACGGGGGCGGTCAGCTCGAATCGGTCCAGAAGGTCGGGTCTTATTTCGCCGAGCCAGCCCAGTGTCTTTCCTTCGGAGGAGAAGAGTGCGGCTCGGCCCGGCTGCAAGTATGTTATGGACGTTGCGGGCTCGAAACGCGGGTTTTTCACCCCTAAAATCGAGAGGGCTTTTTGAAGCGCTCCTTTGCCGTCAAAAAAATCAAGCCTATCTTGTCCGGCCCACCAAGTCAAAGGTTCTCTTTTGCCGGCGAGCAGCGCGGCGGCGTGCTGGCGCTCTTCTGGAAGCGGCTCTCCCTCGACGGGGTGGAAGGTCTTGCCCACTTCGAAGATTCTTACTTCCTTCGCCCCTCTGCGGGAGTTTAGCCCCGCGACCTTTAGGAGGCCCGGGAGGAGCGAGGTTCGCATTACGGATGTCTCTTGCCCCAGGGGGTTTTGCAGGGTGACTTTCCTGCGCAGGGGAGAGTTTTCCTCAAGGGCGATGCGGTCGTCGTCTGCGGGGTCGATGAAGCTTAAGGTAATGGCTTCCATCAGCCCGCATTGGGCCAGGGCGTCTTTGGCCTTTTCGGCGAGGCGGCGCTCGACCGGAAGCGGCCCCGGTTCTATTGTGACGCGCGGCATGGTTGCCGGTATCTTGTCGTAGCCGATAACGCGGGCGATCTCTTCGATGAGGTCTATCTCGCGCTCAATGTCTACCCTGAAGGCTGGTGCGTCTACGGTTATGACGCCGCCTGCGGAGGAGATTATCTCCATCCCAAGGCCCTTTAGAACCCGCAGGGCCTCGTCTTCGTATACCTTAAGCCCAAGGACGCCTTTTATTTTCTCGATGCGAAGCTCAATGCGCTTCGGGGCGCGGGGCGAGGGGTAAGCGTCGATTATTCCGCGCGACACTTCGCCTCCGGCAAGGTCGGCGATGAGCTTTGCGGCCCGTTCAAGGGCGGTAATCAGCCCCTCAATGTCGGCGCCGCGCTCGAAGCGGTAGGAGGCCTCTGTTGATAGGCCGAGTGTTTTTGAGGTGCGCCTGATGTTGGGGGGGTAGAAGTAGGCGCTTTCGAGCAGTACGTCGGTTGTCGATTCTTCCACCTCGGAGTTGAGGCCGCCCATGATTCCGGCCAGCGCCACGGAGCCGCCACCATCTTTTATCATCAGGTTCTGGGTGGAGACTTCGCGCTCCTGGCCGTCAAGGGTGGTGAATTTTTCGCCTTCGCCCGCGCGGTCGACGACTATGCGCTTTTCCACGAGGCGGTTGAAGTCGAAGGCGTGCAGGGGATGGCCAAGCTCCATCAGCACGTAGTTCGTAACGTCAACCACGTTTGAGATGGGGCGGACGCCTGCCGCCTTTAGGCGGTTTTGCAGCCACAGCGGGGAGGGGCCGATCTTGACCCCCTGTATCAGCCTCGCCGCGTAGCGGTGGCAAAGCTCAGGGGCTTTTATCTCTACCGAGGTGAGGTCGGCGGCCACGGCGGCCGATTCCGTTATCGAGATATCGGGTTTTTTCAGGGGCCTGCCGGTGAGGGCGGATATTTCGCGGGCCACGCCGTAGACGCTGAGCCAGTCGGGCCTGTTGGGCGTTATTTCGACCTCTATCACTGTGTCTGGAAGGCCAAGCACCTCGCCCAGGCGCGCACCCAGGGGGGCGGACTGGGGGAGGATGAGGAGTCCGGCGCTCTCTTCGCTGAGGCCCAGCTCGCGCTCAGAGCACATCATGCCGTAGGATTCGACGCCGCGCAGCTTTGCCTTGCTGATGGTGAAGTTGCCAGGCAATACCGCGCCTACGCGGGCAAGGGCGACCTTGTCGCCTTTGATCATGTTCGTGGCGCCGCAAACTATCTGGTAGGTTTCCGCGCCGTCGGTCACGCTGCAAAGACTCAGGCGGTCGGCGTTGGGGTGCTGGCCCTTTTCGAGTATCTGCGCCACCACTATGTCGGCGACGCCCGCGCCAAGCTCCTCGACGGAGGCGACCTCAAGGCCCGCCATGGTCAGGAGACGAGAAAGCTCCTGCGCGTTCTCCGGCACGTCGACGTATTCTTTTAACCAGTTCAGACTTATCTTCATGGCGTCTTACTTGAAGTGCGAGAGAAAACGGATGTCGTTTTCATAAAAGAGCCTGATGTCGTCCAGGCCGTAGCGGAGCATTGCAAGCCGCTCGACCCCGAGGCCGAAGGCGAAGCCCGACACCTCTTCGGGGTCGTAGCCGACGTAGCCGAAGACGGCCGGATCGACCTGCCCCGACCCCAGCACCTCCAGCCAGCCGGTGTTTTTGCAGACCCTGCACCCCTTGCCGGAGCAGAGGACGCACTGTATGTCAACCTCGGCGCTGGGTTCGGTGAAGGGAAAGAAGCTGGGGCGAAGGCGCATGGCTATGTTCGGGCCGTAAAATTCGCGGACGAAAGCTCCAAGGACGCCCTTTAGGTCGGCGAAGGTTATCCCTTTGTCAATCAAAAGTCCCTCCACCTGGTGGAACATGGGGGAGTGGGTGACGTCGGAGTCGCAGCGGTAAACCTTCCCCGGGGCGACTATGCGCACCGGCGGCCTTATCGCCTCCATGACGCGCACCTGAACCGGCGAGGTGTGGGTGCGAAGGACTGTGCCGGGTGCGATGTAGAAGGTGTCCTGCATGTCGCGGGCGGGGTGGTCGGCGGGGATGTTGAGGGCCTCGAAGTTGTAGTATTCGAGCTCCACCTCCCTGCCTTCCGCCACCTCGAAACCGAGGCGACCGAAGATGTCCAGAATCTCGCGGACGACGATGGTGAGGGGGTGAAAACCCCCCTCGTGCGGAATTCTTCCCGGGCGGGTAACGTCAACGGCCTCGCGCTCATAGCGAGCCGAAATCTCGGCGGCGCTCATCGCGGCGCGCTTTTTGGCTATTTCGCCCTCCAGTTTCTGCCGTATTTCATTCAAAAGCTGGCCGACGCGGGGTCTTTCCTCAGCCGGAACCGAGGAAATCCCGCGCATGGCGCCGGTAAGTTCGCCCTTGCGCCCCAAAAAGCGAAGCTCGGCCTCCGCCAGCGAATTTAGGTCGCCAGCCGCTTCAATGGCCGAGATCGCCTGGGAAAGCAATGCGTTTAGAGAGTCGAACATAATTCGCCCCAAGGTTTTTTCCGGCTTTTGGCCGGAAATTTACTTCGCGCGGACCTGAGTTACAAGACGGGCGAAATCCTCGGGCCTTTTTACGGCGATTTCGCTAAGGCTCTTGCGGTTCAGTTCTATTCCGGCGGTCTTGAGGCCGTTTATGAACTTGGAGTAGGAGTAGCCGTTGATTTTGCAGGCGGCGCTTATGCGGGCGATCCAAAGGGCGCGGAACTGGCGTTTGCGGTCCTTGCGGTCGCGGAAGGCATAGGCCCAGGCGCGGTGGAGGGCCTCGGTGGCGGAGCGGATGAGCTTTCTCCTGCCGCCGGTGTAGCCCTTGGTCTGGATGAGGATTTTGTTTCTTCTGCGATGCGAAGGCACCGCCGGTTTTGCTCTGGCCATGGATTTCTCCTTTTTGGTTAAATGCTCCGGCAGGCCTGTGTTCCTAGGCACATGGCTGGCCCGGTCACGAGGCGCGGTAAAGCGCGCCGGAGCTTATGAAAAGCTGGTCTGGTCTAGAGGTAGGGGCAGAGGGCGCGGACCTGCTTGACGTTGGTCTCGTGGACGTAGGCCGATTCCCTAAGGTGGCGCTTCCTCTTGGTGTCCTTCTTGCCGAGAATGTGGCTTCTGAAGGCCTTGCGGTGCTTGATCTTGCCGGTCGCCGTGAATTTGAAGCGCTTGGCGGCGGCGCGGTTCGTCTTTAGCTTGGGCATGGTTTCGTTCCTTCCGGGGAGACCCTTTTGGGCTCCCTATTCTGCATTTTGCGGAGCTGGTTTATTTTTCAGGGCGCCGGGGGCCAGCATCATGAACATGCTGCGTCCCTCCATGCGGGGCGCGGCTTCCACCTTCGCCTCCTCGCCCAGTACTTCTATCATTCGCTGAAGCTGCACAAGACCTTTTTCCGGAAGGGTCACTTCCCTGCCGCGGAACATAACCGTAACCTTGACCTTGTCGCCATCCTCAAGGAAATCGCGGATTTTCTTGAGCTTGACCTGAAAGTCGTGTTCCTCGGTCTTGGGCCTGACCTTCACTTCCTTTATCTGGATGGTGGTCTGGCGCTTTTTCGCTTCGTGCGCTTTCTTTTGCTGGCTGTACTTGAATTTGCCGTAGTCCATTATCTTGCACACGGGGGGGC
>SRXB01000479.1 GCA_009724975.1 bacterium
CTCGGGTGAGGGGAGCGACCGCCGCTGGCTTTGGGGGTCGGCCTCAGCCGCCATCCTCGGGGCGATGGTAAAAGAGGTGATGGTCACCGCGCCCGTCGTCATTTTCCTTTTTGACGCGGTGCTTGTGTCGGGGTCTTTCTCGCGGCCGCTCAGGGAGAGGCGTGGCTATTACGCGGCTCTTGGCGTCGTATGGCTGGTAATCGCCTCGCTGATGGTCTCTTCCGCGTCGAGGAACAACACTGTAGGCTTCAATATGCCGTTCCAATGGTGGCAATACGCGTTAACGCAGCCATGGGCAATCTTCAAGTATCTTAAGCTCACCTTCTGGCCGACCGGCTTTAATATCGACTACCGCGATTACTTGCAGAAAAACCTCTTTTACATCGTCCCGAGCCTGCTGGCCGTTTTGGCAGCTCTTTACTACGGCGCGGTGAAAACCCTGCGAAAAGAGCCGTCCGGACTCCTTTTCGCATGGTTTTTCCTGATTCTCGCCCCCACCTCCACCTTCGTACCCATTCTTCCAACGATTGAAGAGCACCGCATCTACCTGCCGCTCGCCTCGGTTACGCTGGCGGTCGCGGTTTCGCTATATATGGCGTCGAAAAGGGTGTTCGGGGAAGGGAAAAGCGGCAAAACCGCCTTCATGGCGTCTGTCGCCGCCCTTTCGCTTGCCCTGTGCGGCGCAACGTGGGCCCGGAACCAGGTTTTTTCGAGCCAGATATCCCTCTGGAAAGACGCGGTGGAGAAAATGCCGGAAAACCCCCTTTCCCGCCAGAACTACGGTGGAGCGCTTTTGATGAAGGGAAGGTATCAGGAGGCCCTGGAGCAGTACCGGCTTAGTGAAAACAATTTGCGCAAGGACGAGATATTCCTGAACATGGGCGTATGTTACAACCACCTCGGCGAGCGCGACCTTGAACGGCAATATCTGGAAAAATCCCTCTCCATAAACCCCAAAAACGTCCTTGCCAACGTCTACATGGGCAACCTCTTGCAGGAGAACGGATTTAACGCCGAGGCGGAGGCCCACTACAAGACCGCCATCGCGCTGGACCCCTATGAACCGCTCTCAAAAATGGAATACGGAGTCCTCCTCGCCGCAAGGGGGGATACAGGCCCCGCGAGAGAGCTTCTTGAAAAGTCTATAGAGCTGGACCCATACAACGCTAACGCCTATTACAACCTCGGCAATGTATACATGAAGCTGGGGCTGGTCAAAGAGGCGGTGGA
>SRXB01000480.1 GCA_009724975.1 bacterium
CTGGGCGACGTGCAGGTCGCGGCGGCGGAAAAGCCCCTCTCCGGCAAGGTCGCGTATCGCCTCGTTGATGAATTTGAGCACCTGGTCGGCGCTCCACCGCTTTTGGGCCGGGTCGCCCAGGTCGAAGAGCACGCGCGAAACCAGGTCGCTTGCGTAAAGTCCTTTTTCAATGGCCACTTGCCACCTCCTTGGCGTTAAAAGATCGCTTTACCGATGTTGATGGGGTATCCGTCCGCGACTACGACCCCGAAGGGCCTAGCGGGGTAGTAGATGGCGAGGCGCGCCCCGTAGCTTCCGGTCGGGAAGGGTATGCCGGTGAGATTTATATTGACCTTTCCCGAGCTCCCCTCGGAAAGGTCGAAGGCTTCAGGGGTTTCGGCCAAATCCACTGTTATCCCGGCCAGGGCGAGGACCACCCGCGTCACCCCTGCGTCGACGAGGTCAAGGGGGGAGCCGTCGCGTTTGAGGATGAGGAAGGAAAGTTCGGCGTCGTGGCCGACGTAAATCGCGCTAGACATTGGCGTTCTCCGCTTTGTACCCGGGCAGGGTGAGGGCTCCGGCGGCTGGTCGGGCCGAAATTTCCTCGGCCCCGAGGCGCGGGAGGGTTTCAGAGACTATGCGAAAGTTTTCGCCCACCTCGTGGGCGCGCTCCTGGGCCGCCGAGGGGGCTACAGGCCTCGTTTGCCAGGCCGAGTAGGGATAGGAATCGACCGGAAAGGAGAGCGAGGGGAAGACTTCGTGCCACATCACGCGTCCTGGGGGTCGAGGGTGTGGGCGGCGGTTGAATTGCCCGCCTGGTCGGTCTTCATGGTAACCCTCGTTTTCTGGCCGCCCGGCACCTTGAAGGTTTTATCCCCCGCGTAACCGCCGCCGCCGCGTTCGCCCACGAGAAAGGCGAAAATGAGGCGCATCGCCTCTTTGTAAGTGAAGGAGCGCGTCCCGTTGTCCTCCATAACCTCCACGGCGGGGTCGAAGAGGGAGATTTTCTTTATCTGGAAGAAGAATTCAGCAGCCGCCGAGGTTGTCCCGACCGTTCCGCAAAGGCGTATCGCGTACTGGCCCTCGGCAAGGCCGGTGGTATCGACCGAGCCTCCGAAATGACCGGTTTTCGAGTCCTGTTTTGCGGGCGCGTCGAGGTCGCTCCAGCTTCCGTCGGGGTTTTTAAGCCGCGCAAAGACGGGGGAGGGGTCGGCGAGCGCTCCTGTAGCGCCGTGAAAGTTGCCGGCGTAG
>SRXB01000155.1 GCA_009724975.1 bacterium
TCCGGTGAGTCTGGCGTTCTCCTCAAAGAGCGCCACGCCGTTTCTCCAGTGGGAGAGGCGGGCAGCGGAGAGGGCGAAGAGAATGGCCAGCGCCGCGACAAGGGCCTCTGTGGCGATCTTTTTGGCGCGCCGGTCCGCGAGAAGGTCGGCGGCGGCCCAGAGAAGACCGGCGAAGAAAAAGATGTGCGGTATGTAGGTGAAGCGGTCGGCCACGAAGTTCATTCCCACCGAGACGGCGCCGCTCACGGGCAAAAGCGCGGCCATGTACCATGAAAGCCCAGCCGTTAGGGCTGGTCTCTCCCGGCGCGAATGCCACGCCAGCCAGCCGAGCGTCGCCAAAACGGCGAAAGCGCCAAAAAGCGCCGCCCCCTGGTAGTGCGAGACGAGGGTCCTCTCCGTGAGCCTTAGCCCGACAGGCCAAATTGTCAGGGCTAGGTAATGGAAGGCGGCGGTTATTACGTCCGCGACCCTTGAAAGGGGGGAGACGGTTCCTAAGGAGTGCACCGCGACCGACTGGCTTGCCAGCGTAATGGCCGAAAATATCGCCGCCAAAAGCGCGAAGGGCGCTTTTTCCAGCAAGATTGTCTTTGTCGTCGGGCCATGGGGTTTGCCTATTCTGTCAAGCGGCCAGAGATCCACCGCGAGCAAAAGAAGCGGAGCCGTCACCAGTATCGGTTTGGACAAAAGGCCGAGCGTCAAGGCGGCCATGGCGGCCCAAAACCACTTGGCGGAGGGCTTTTGGGCGTATTTCAGGTATGAGAGGAGCATCAGGAGGAGAAAAAAGCCGGAGAGGAGGTCTTTTCGCGCCGTGACCCACGCCACGGATTCGACCCTTAAGGGGTGGAGAGCCCAAAGGGCCGAGGCTAAAAAGCTCTTTATCGGCGAGCCGGTCGCCAGATAGAGAAAGAGGAAGAGCAAGAGGGCGTTGGCCGAGTGGAGGAGAGAGTTCGTCAGGTGAAAGCCGTAGGGGCTTTTGCCGAAAAGCTCCACGTCGGCCATGAAGGAGAGCCAGGTGACCGGTATGTAGTAGCCAAGGCGGGTGGAGTCGAAAGCGGCTTTTATTCCGGTTGCGGAGAACCCGCCGTCGATGATGTTGTTGTCGGTTATGTAGTACTGGTCATCGACGTTGATAAGCTCAAAGCGGCTGGAGGGAAGGTAAAGCCATAGCGAGGCGGCAACGACGAGCGCCGCGAGGATGAAAGCCAGTTTTCGGCTGGTTGTCGTCGTCATTTTACCTTGAGCCGAGGCGATTGAGCGCCTCGCTTATCTCCCGGCTTTCGGGAGAGAGAGCTTTCGCCCTCAAAAGCCACTCACTCGCCCCTTTCGCGTCCCCCGCGTTCTCAAGGGTAATCGCGATGTTGATCATGGTGGCTACGTGGTCCGGATGGGCTTTCAGGATATTTTCAAAATAATCGAGGGCTTCGCGGGTCCTGCCGCTTTTGGCCAAGAGGGTGGCCAGCTCGAATTGCGTCTCGGGGTCGGTCATCGTTTTTTCCGCCTCACGGTATGCCTTTATCGCGCCATCCACGTCACCCAGCGCTTTTCTGGCCTTTGCCAGGTCTACAAGAATCGCGCTGTTGGAGGGGTTTAGCCTCGCCGCTTCGGCCAGCTCGCGGGTTGCGCCTTCGAGGTAGCCGGTGTCCTTGAAATAAAGGCCTGTGTTGTAGTGCAAGACCCAGTAGTCGGGCTTCAGGGCAAGAGCCCTGGTGAACCCCTTGAGGGTCTCGCGGTGCATGCCCAGTTGCCAGGCGGCCAGCGCCATCTTGTTTAGGACGTCGGCGTCCTCGCGGTCTTTGAGAGAGGCGGCCAGCAGTGCGTCATAGGCCTGCTGGTGTCGGTTTGTGGTGAGGTAGAGGTCGCCCAGGAGCTTTAGGGAGAGTGAGTTGCCTCCGGTGACCTTGGCATTCCATGAGTAGAGGGTTTCGCTGTCTTTCCAGTGCGGCAGGTGCCAGATGGTCGCGGCGGCGAGGGCGGCTACTGCGGCGGCCACCGCAATCGCGAATTTCCTCTTGGCGCGCGAGGGCCACCTGAATTGCCCGTGGGCGAAAAAGAGCAGCCCCGCGAAGAGCCCCATGTGCGGCAGGTAGGTGAACCTGTCGGCCACGAGGTTTACGCCGACGGTTATTATTCCGCAGACCGGGGCCAGCGCCGCCGCAAACCAGAGCCACCCGGCGAAAAGAGGCGCGGCGCGGTCTTTAAGGCGCCAGAGGGCGATGGTGAGCGCCAAAAGGGCCGCAAGGCCCGCAATCGCCCAAAAACCGGTGATGCGGGAGGTGTCGATTCTGTTTTCCAGGGCTAGGTTAAGCGGCCAGATGGTTTTGTAGAGGTAGTTGACGAAGGCGGTAACGGTGTCCTCCAGCCGCGCAAACGCCGGGTTGCTCCTAAGCGATATTACCGAATCGGCCTGCGTGTAGATGGTAAGGGCCGAGAAACCAGCAAAGAGGGCGAAGTGCGGGGCCTTCTCCCATATCCTTTGGGCCAGCGGCTCTTTCCTCTCAAGGGGCCAGAGGTCCACCGCCAGCATGAGGAAGGGGACGACCACCGCTATGGGCTTTGACATGAGTCCAAGAGCCATGGCCGCGACCGAGAGCCAGTAATTGTGATTTTTGCCTTCTTCCTTCCACTTCAGGTGGGAAATCAGCGAAAGCAGTATGAAAAAGCCGGAGAGGAGGTCCTTTCTGGAGGTCACCCACGCCACCGATTCCACCCTCATCGGGTGGAGGGCGAAGAGTAGGGTCGCGGCGAAGCTCTGCAGGGGCGATTTTGTCGCCTTGGCCAGGAAAAGGTAGAGCAAAAGGGCGTTCAGCGCATGGAGGATGACGTTTGTGCGGTGAAACCCCTCGGCCCCCAGTCCCTGAAATTGCGCGTCGGCCATCAGCGAGAGCCAGGTGGCGGGAATCCAGTAGAACTCACTGGTGCGGGTGAAGGCGCTTTTTATCCCTTCGATGGAGAGGCCGCCGGTAACGGTGGGGTTTTGGGTGACGTAGATGAGGTCGTCGAGGGTGATGAAGTCAAAACCGGAGGCGCGCCAGAATGCGGCGGCGGTTATAAGGGCGGCCGCCCAGCCAAGAGCCATGCTTTGGGGGTCGGAAAGTCTTCTTGTTATATTTTTATATGCCGAAATCATCTTCTATCGTCTTTTTGAAGCTCTGGCGCGTGTGCGCTCAGGCGGGGTGTCTTTATCGCTTTCATTCGCTAGGGTTTTTCACAGGGCGCTGCATTTCCCGCTTATCTTTTAGCTTTTTCCCTAATCGCGGCCAGAAGGCGAAGCCCCTCGGCGCTTTTCGGGTCTATTTCCAAAAGCCTCTCGGCAATTTCAGCCGCCTCCTCCTCTTTTCCCGCCTGCAGGAGGCAAAAGGCCAGATTCAGTAGATTATCCGTATTTTTAGGCTCGGCCAAAAGCGCTTTTCGGAAAAAATCCTCCGCCTCGCCGAAACGCCCCTCCATCGCGTAGATGACGCCTAGCCTGCGCGGAGCTTCGCTCCCTTTCGGGTCCAGCGAATAGCCCGCCAGCAGGGGTTTTTCGGCCTCGGCAAGCCTTCCCGCCTCCATAAGCGCCTCGCCCTTGGCCTTCAGGGCCTCGGCGGAGGAGGGTGCAATTGCCAATGCCGCGTCATAGCGGGCCACGGCCTCCTCCCAGCGGCCCAGCTGGGCGAGTATCAGCCCTGCTGCGTAGTGGGAGTCGTGGTCCGGCGCGAGGTCAACGGCTCGTTGGGTTTCTATTAGCGCCTCTTCAAGCCGCCCTTCGGCGGAATAGGCGTTTGCGAGAAGTATCCTGCCGTGGGCGGAATCCTTCGTTCGCACCATGTATTCGGCAAGTGCGGTCCCGCTGGACCATTTGGGTAGGTAGCCCGCCGTCAGAGCGGCGAAAAAGAGCGCCGCCGCTACGGCGAGGGCCGCTTTTTTGCGCCAGTGGAGGGCTTCGTCCGCCAGCCAGACCAGCGCCGCGATGAAAAGGGCGTGTGGCAGGTAGGTGAAGTGGTCGGCGGTCTTCACCATACCAACCGCAACCAGCCCGCTCACCGGAAAAAGGCCCGCGACGAACCAGAGCCATCCCGCCTTCAGGTGCGCGCACCTTCTTTTACCTTTGAAAAGAAGGATAGTTGCCGCCAAAAGCGCGCCAAGGGCGATAAAGCCGTACAAAAGGGCTATCGCGTTTTCGTCCGCGACCTTTCTGGCCTCGAAAAGAAGGCCCAGGGGGAGGAAACTCTTGGCGAGATAGTTGACAAACGAGGAGCCGACATCGGAGAGCCTTTGCGCGAGGGGGGCGGGGTGGAGGGCGGTTGCCTGTGTGGCCAGGGTGAGTGCGCCAAAGATTGCCGAGAGGGCGAAAAGGGGGATTTTTTCCGCCAGAAGGGTTTTCGGCGGCGTGGTTTTGCTTCTTTCAAGGGGCCAGATGTCAAGGGCGAGGAAGAAAAATGGCGCGGCCACCAGTACGGGCTTGGCGAGCATTCCCGCCGCGACGAGGCAAAAGGAAGCCCACAGCCACTTTTTCGCCCCGTAAAGTGAGTGTCTGAGGTAGGCGTTAAGGGCTAAGAAGAGAAAGAAGGCCGAGAGGAGGTCTTTTCGCGCCGAGATCCACGCCACCGATTCCACCCGCATCGGGTGGACCGCCCAGAGGAGGGCCGCGATGAAACTTTTTCCCGCCGACCCCGTGGCCTTTTTCAGGAAGGCGAAGAGCAGGAGGGAATTGAGGGCGTGGAGGGCGATGTTGGTAAGGTGGAAGGGGAAGGGGTCGCCGCCGCCCGCCGACCAGTCGGCCATCAGCGAGAGCCAGGTGAGAGGAATGTAATAGTTGGCGTATGGGGCGGCCAGGGCGTCTTTTGCCGCCTGCAGCGAAAGGCCGCCGCTGACCAGCGGGTTTTGGGTAACGTATATCCTGTCGTCCAGGGGCAGGAAGGTAAAGCCCGCGCTTTGGGCGAAGAGCGCCGCCGCCGCGATGAGAATCGCCGCCGCGAGAAAAAAATCTTTTTTCCAGAACTCTTTCGCCAACCCCGCCGCCGTCCTCATGGAGGTTTTTCACCGCTCACAGGATACACGATATTGACGCCCAAGCGTAGGGAGAGGTTTGGCGTTGCGGTTGCCGTCGGGGCGGAAAAAAATGGAGAATGGAACCACCTTGCCTCGTCATTGGCGGGATTTTTGCGGCAATCGGCTGCTCCCTCGGCGGTTTTCGCCGCCGCCGGAGGGTTCGCGCTCCTTTCTTTCGTCGGACTTCTTTTCCAAAAGCCCAAAAGTGCGGTAAGGTAGGTAAAAATTATTCTGGGGACGGAGACTATCATGGAAATGGTCCTGGCGCCGGTATTGGCTTATCTTTTCGCCCTTTTTGCGACCTATGCGGTCAAGGGGAGGGGCGAGGCGCGCCCGCT
>SRXB01000481.1 GCA_009724975.1 bacterium
GAGGAATTCGCTCAGGTCCAGCGTGAGGGTTGTGTTGGTGGAGGCGGCGTTGCCGATGTTGGAGTAGTTGATGTCGAGGGTGAATTGAGCCCCCATAGCCACCGGATTGGAGCTTATGCCGAGCGCAAGGTTGAGTATCGGCGACGCAAGCGCTTTTGTGCCCGTGGAATTGCTGTTTACGGAGGGTTTTACGTTAAGGTTCTCGTCGCTGTAGATGAGAGCCGCCTTGTTGGCAATTTCCGACCCTGCGGGAGCGGACGCGCAGAAGGCGAGCCGCGGCCCCATGAGGGCCACGGCCGCCATCATCAGCGCACCTATGCAGATTTTGCCAAACCTGTGCAGCTTCAACTCTTAAACCTTAATTCCTCTTTTGCGTGGCCCGCTTAGTTAACCTTGACCTGGAATTCAAGGTAGAAGGATTGGCCGGCGGGGAGGGATATGGTGCCGTAGGGAGCGCCTACGTTGATAGAGCCACCCGGCCAGGTCGCGCCGCCAACAAGCGCCGCGCCGTCGGCGTCAGCGCCGGAATCGGTGGCGGTGACGAGCGGACCGGCGCCAATCTGGTATTTGATGGTGCCGGGCTGGTAGGTGGTGTACTGGGGGATGGCGTCGGAGATGATTATTGAACCGGCGTTGCCCGTTCCTGTGTTGGTGAAGGAGACCGTGTAGGTGATTACGTCGTTGGGGTTTGCCGCCGCGGGCGCGTTTTTCGTAACCGTTAGTATTACCGGCGCCGCGATGGTGGTGGTGAAGTTCTGGTCGTCGAATACGGAGATGTCGAACCTGGATCTGGCGGTAGCCGTAACTATGTCGGAGGAGGTGTCAGCCGCCGCGGCGGGGGTGGAGAAGCAGAGGTAAACGGAGGTCGTCGCGCCCGCCGCGAGGTTCACCGAGGTGATGTCGTTGGCGGGGTTGCAGGTGTTGGCCGTGTTGAAGACATAGGTCCAGCCGGAGGGACTTACGTAGGTTAGGTCGAAGATGTCGGCGATGGTTGCGCCGTTTGTTATGTCAAGCTGGTAGAAAAGGCCCGAGTCGCCGGGGGAGGCGGTCTGCGTGGTGGCCGGGGCGGAGAGCGTTACCACCGCGGTGCCGGAGACGGTAAGGTTCTCGGTGTCGGAGGCTGTGCGCGGTACCGAGACTATCGAGTGGTTGATGGTTGAGGTTACAGCGAAAGCCGTCCCCTTGGTAACTGTTGCGTTTACCGTAGCCTCGAAGTAG